>NZ_JBHWBP010000051.1:0-35596 GCF_042735575.1 Streptomyces sp. NPDC059564
GGGAGGGGCAAGCCCCGCGCAGCGGTACCGGGGGCGTCAGGCCACTCGGGGGCGCCGGGCGGAGCCCGGGTGGTGGGGGCGCGGGGTCGCCAGCAGGCCGCGTAGGGCCATGACCGTGCCCAGGGCGACCACGAGCGCGGCGACCGCCATCCCCAGCACCCCGTTCAGCGGCAGCACGATGCCGATCGCGCCGCCCAGCACCCACGCCACCTGGAGCAACGTCTCCGAACGGGCGAACGCCGACGTCCGCACCGCCTCCGGCACGTCCCGCTGGATCATCGCGTCCAGCGACAGCTTCGCGAGGGCCTGGCAGAAGCCGGCCGTCCCGGCCAGCACGGCCATGAACAGCCCGCTGAACAGCACCGCCGCCAGCACCGCCACCCCCAGCGTCACCGACAGCACCGCCGCGATGATCGCCTCCGGCGCCCGCGCCCGCAGCCACGCCCCCACCGCCGTCCCGGCCGCGTTGCCGACCCCCGCCGACACGCCCACGATGCCCAGCGACACCGCCGCGCTCTGCCCTCCCAGGGGGTGTTCGCGCAGCAGGAACGCCAGGAAGAAGATCAGGAACCCGGACAGGACACGCATCGCGGCGTTCGCCAGCAGCCCGCACAGCACCGGCCGGCTGACCGTCCGCAGCCCCGGACGCTTCGAATGGGCCTCGTGGGTGGACAGCCGCGCCCGCCGCTCCCCCTTCGCCTCGTCCACCTTGTGCGGCAGCTGGAACGCCGCGAACGTCCCCCACACGAAGATCGCGCAGGCCCCGTACAGCGGCCACGGCGGCCCGATCGCGTGCAGCGCGGCCCCCACCGGCGCGGCGGCGCCCGTCGCGAGCAGCCCGGCGAGGGTGACCCGGGAGTTCGCCTTGACGAGTGAGAAGTTCGGCGGCAGGAGGCGCGGCACCACGGCGCTGCGCACGACGCCGTACGCCTTCGACGCGACCAGTACCCCGAGCGCCGCCGGGTACAGCTCCAGCCCGCCCGTGGCGACCGCGCCCGACATCATCACCGCCAGCAGCGCCCGCGCGAACATCGCGCAGGCCATCGCCGCCCGCCGCCCGTGCGGCAACCGGTCCAACAGCGGACCGATCACCGGGGCCAGCAGGGTGAACGGCGCCATCGTGATGGCCAGGTACAGGGCCACCCGGCCGCGTGCCTCGTCCGTGGGTACCGAGAAGAACACCGTGGAGGCCAGCGCCACCGTGATCATCACGTCGCCGGCGCCGTTGATGGCGTGCAGTTCGATCAGCCGGCCGAGGCCCGATTCCCCGGCCCCGTGGGCGTGCGTGGCCCGCCGGATCCCGCGCGCCGTACCGGTGATCGGAAGGTGCAGGGCGCGCCCGACCGCCCGGCCGGCCCGCTTGGCCGGTCCCGAGCCGCCGCCGGACGACCGTACGGGTGCCACGTGGCCATAGTGCCCCACTAGGCCCTCAGGGACCCGTCCCGGCGCGTCGCGGGCAACGGCGTTGTCCGCGAATCGGACCTCGCATGTGGGCCGAAGGCTTCGGAGGAGGTAGCGTGCGTAGCGCGCCACCGGCGGTTGCTCTTGGCCGCGCGCCTCTTCGCGATCCCGCAGAATGGATCGCAGTGGGGTGCGCCCGAGGCCGATCGGGCGCGGACGTCGACGCGGCCCTCTGGTCCGCTCCGCCCGCGCTACGTACGGACGAGACCGACGGGTCGTTGTGGACGACAGTACGGACGGCGCACTCGTGAGACGGCGTAGGAGAGAACGAGACCTGTGAGTGCTGCGACGACGACGCGAAGCCGTACCCCGCGTACCCCCGACCGCCTGTGCGCCGAGGCGGTAGAGCTCGCCCGCGGGGCGGCCGAGGAGGCCGCCTTCCCCGGTGTGGTGGGCGAGCACGTCTCCGCCGTCGCGGAGGGCGACCGGGTCGTCACGCACTTCTTCGAGTGCAAGGAACCGGGCTACCGGGGCTGGCGCTGGGCCGTCACCGTGACCCGCGCCTCCCGCGCGAAGAACGTCACCCTCAACGAGACGGTGCTGCTGCCCGGCGACGACGCCCTGCTGGCGCCCGAGTGGGTGCCGTGGAGCGAGCGGCTGCGTCCGGGCGACATGGGCCCCGGCGACCTGCTCCCGACGGACGCCGACGACCTGCGGCTGGAGCCGGGCTTCTCCGGCGAGGACGCGCCGCCGCCGAACGCGGTGGTCTCCACCGAGATGGCCGAACTGGTCGAGGCCGAGGACGCCGACGTCACCGACCGGGTCGTCGTCCCCGCGCGGGGCTCCATCACGTCCGTCGCCGAGGAACTGGGCATGCGGCGGGCGCGGGTGCTCTCCCGGTACGGGCTGCACAGCGCGGCCGACCGCTGGGACGAGTCCTTCGGCGCGAAGACCCCGATGGCGCAGGCCGCCCCGGCGTCGTGCGTCTCGTGCGGGTTCCTCGTCGCGATCGGGGGCTCGCTGGGTCAGGCCTTCGGGATCTGCGCGAACGAGTTCGGCCCGGCGGACGGCCGGCTCGTCTCGCTCTCCTACGGGTGCGGGGGCCACTCCGAGGCCGCCGTCATGCCGAAGCCGCTGCGGCCGGCGCCGCCGGTGCTCGACTCGATGGCGACCGACGAGTTCCCCCTCCGCCCCGCCCCCGACACGGGCTCGGTCCCGACTGCGGACCTCCCGGCCGCCGACCTGGGCCATTCGTGACCTTCTAGACGCGCCGCTCGCGCGGCTCGGCCGCGAGCGGCCTCCCCGGCTTCGCGTCGCTGCGCCGGACTCCGTCCGTCGGCCGTTGGGCGGGGCCGCTGCGCGTGGCTGGTCGGGGCCTCGTGGCCGGCGCCGAGCTGGAGTGCGTCGAGGGCCTCGCGGACCGCCGCGAACCGGGGGTGGCCGGGGCCGGCGAACAGGGCGGTGTGCAGGGACTGGTCCCCCGTGAGGTCGGACAGGTCCCGTACGCGGAGCACCTCGGCGATCCGCAGGATCATGGGCAGTGCCGGGGTCTTGAGCCGGCCGGTCTCGATGGCCTTGACCCAGGATCCGGATCGGCCGACGAGGCCGCCGAGTTGGTCGCGGGTGAGTCCGCGGCGGGTGCGGAGGATCTGCATTCTCTGGCCGAACACCAGCGGGTCGGCGTACGGGTCCGGGGTAGCTTCGGTAGACATGGCGGCCTTGCCCCTTCCTTGCAGCTTCGACGCTGACAGGGTAGGGCGCGGACCCGGTCGGGCGGCGACGGTGCGCGTACTCTCGGCGCATGGGGGACATGGTGGGGATGAGCGGGCGGGTCACCGGGGTTGTCGGGCCCGGGATGGTGGGGGAGGTCATCGTGCGGATTCGGGGTGGGGCCGAGCACTTTCTGGCCCACCCGGCGCCGGGGGAGGGGCGGATCGCCGTCGGGACCGTCGTGACCGTGGTCGAGTACCTGCCGCCTCGGACCGTGTACGTGATGGCCGCCTACCCGGCCGACTGATCCGCCCGGTACAGCTCCCGGGCACGGGCCGTGTCGACGGGGTCGCCGTCCAGGGACAGGAAGTGCTCCAGTTGCCAGGCCTGCGTACGTTCCGCCTGCCGGCTGGTGGTGGTCACCCAGGGCGGGTACACGCGGAAGGCCCGCTTGCCCCCGATGCCGTCCGCCGAGACGATCCCGCGGCGGTGGAGCACGTCGACGGGCAGGACGAACTGGCCGAACCCGTCCGCGTCGCGGGAGCTGACGACGAACAGGTCGATGCCGTCCGACACGTCGAACGGCGCGATGGGCCCGCCCGGGGACCTCTTCCAGACGGTCACGAACTGCCCGGCCTTGGTGGGCGTCGTCTTCGCCGACCGGAAGCGGACGGCGAGGCCGTTCAGGGTGAACGCGTACGCGGCGTACGCCTCGCTCTCGGGCTCGGGGAGCGGTTGGGAGAGGGCGAACGCGCAGGGGTCGTAGACGAGCTCCTTCGCTGCGAGCAGGTCCGCGGGGAGCGGGGGCGTGGGGTGCGTCGGCATACGGGCAGCCTGTCATGTCCCGCACCGGGGGCCCCGCGCGACCTGTGCGTATCAAGATGGCGACAAGAATGATCCCGCCACTACTGCGCGGGCCCGCACGGGCGCACACTCGCCTTCGTCGGTGTCGAACGGCACCGCGATAAGGGGGCGTTGCCGATGACCATCGGCGTCGTGGCGGGAATCGTTCTCGCCGCAATCATTGCCGTGATCGGCCTGTTCAAGCTCATGTGGCGGGTGGCCGAACCGAACGAGGCACTCGTCATCTCCGGCTCCACGCACAAGACCGAGGGCATCGGCGAGGGCATGGGGTTCCGGATCGTCACCGGGCGCGGGACGCTGGTGCTGCCCGGCGTACAGGCGGTCCGCAAGCTCTCGCTGGACCTGAACGAGACCCAGCTGGTGGTGGACTGCGTCACCCACCAGGGCATCCCGCTGCGGGTGAAGGGCGTCGTCATCTTCAAGATCGGCGACGACTTCGTCTCCATCGCCAACGCGGCGCGCCGCTTCCTGGACCAGCAGAAGATGATGCCCGAACGGGTCCACATCGTCTTCGCCGGCCATCTGCGGTCCATCGTCGGCGGGCTGACGGTCGAGGACATGATCCGCGACCGGGAGAAGCTCACCGGGCAGACCCGGATGGCGTGCGGGACCGAGATGGAGAAGCTCGGCCTGATCGTGGACTCGCTCCAGATCCACGAGATCGAGGACCCGACCGGCTACATCAAGAACCTGGCGATGCCGCACGCGGCCGCCGTGCAGCGGGACGCGCGCATCGCGCAGGCCGAGGCGAACCGGCTGGCGACCGAGGCCGAGCAGACGGCCTTCGCGCGGATGGCGGAGGCCACCCGCGACAGCGAGATCCTCCAGGCCGGCTACCAGGCCGAGCGCGACAAGGCCGCGGCCACCGCCCGGCAGGCGGGCCCGCTGTCGGAGGCCGCCGCCAAGCAGGAGGTCGTCGTCCAGGAGACCCGCGTCGCGGAGCTGGAGGCGCACCGGCGCGAGCAGCAGCTGCAGGCCGACGTGCGCAAGCCCGCGGACGCGGCCGCGTACCAGACGAGGACCCTCGCCGAGGCGGAGCGCGACGCCCGGATCTCGGCGGCGCAGGCCAAGGCCCGGGAGACCGAGCTGGCGGCGGCCGCCGAGGCCACCCGGGTACGGACGGCCGCCGCGGCCGAGGCCCAGGCCACCGAGGCGCGGGGCCTCGCGGCGGCGACCGCGACCCGTGCGAGCGGTGAGGCGGAGGCGGCGGCCACCCAGGCCAAGGGCCTCGCGGCGGCCGAGTCGGCGCGGGCGAACGGCCTCGCGACGGCGGACGCGGCGAAGGCCAAGGGTCTCGCCGAGGCCGAGGCGATCAAGGCGCGGGCCGCCGCGCTGGCGGAGAACCAGGAGGCGGTGGTCGCGCAGCAGCTCGCCGAGAACTGGCCGGCGATCGTCGAGGCGGGCGCGGGCGCCTTCGGCAACGTCGAGCACATGGTGCTGCTCAACGGGGCCGAGGGGATGTCGGAGATGTTCGCGAAGGCCCTCACGATGGGCGGCACGGGCCTCGGCGTGGCCCGCCAGCTCCTGGCCTCGATGTCCCAGCAGCCCCCGTCCACCCCGTCGACCCCGCCCACCCCGTCCCCGAACGGCAACGGCCCCCGGCCCACGCCGATCCCCCTGGACGACCGGGTCTGACCAGCTGCTCCGCCGTGGTCCCCGGCCCCGGGCCTTCGCCCGGGGCCGGGGCCGGAGGAATCAGCGCTTGAGCATGAAGGTGAAGTCGCCCGAGAGCCTGCCGCTCAGGCGGACCGCCGACACCAGGTTCCCCTCGGCGAGCAGTCCCTCGACCGCGGCCCGCGAAAGGCCGAAGCCCTCGGCGATCAGGCGTACCGGACGCACGGGGATCCGCGCCGCGAAGCGGACCGCGACCTCGATGGCCTCGCCCTCCGGCTGCTCCGGCTGACACGGCTGATCCGGCCCGCCCCGTTCCAGGCGCCAGGCGTCGTCCCAGTCGAGGGCGACGCGATTGCGGCGCCGTACGACCGGGTCCTGGAGCAGTTCGGCCGCCAGGCCGGGGTCGTTGTCGTGCAGCAGGTCCAGCAGCTCGGGCCGTACGGAACGCACGTGCACCCGTTCCAGGACGGTGAGCCTGGTGGTGTCCCCGCAGCCGGTGCACAGGGCGAGGAGCCAGGCGTCGAGGAGCTTGTGGTTGGCGTTGACGCGGAACTTGCCGTTCGCCCGGAAGCGCCCGGAGGCGCACCTGTGGCAACGGCGCAGGACTATAGGCAGGCAGGTGGGAACGACCACCCAGGTTTCGGACACAGAAGAACACCGGTTCCAGTGAGAAGACCGCAGCGAAAAGGAGCACGGCGCACAGGTGCGACGCGCGACGGTTCAGCGCTCGGGGTGTCTCACTTGGTGTACAACGGCACGTCCTCGACCGGGAGATGGCGGGCGGGAGCACGCTATCGCCACACGGGAGCGCGGCTCCACCGGTTTTCGGGCCGGACGGGACGGCCCGGGCCGAACGGACGGCCTGGCCGCGGGGCCGCCGTAGCCGCGGGGCCGCCGGAGGCTAGCCGCGGGGCCGGCGGCGGAAGAGGCGGCGGCCGGCGAGGACCAGGGCCGTGGCGGCCGCCAGGACCAGGGCGCCCTTGCCGTAGCCGCCGCCCTGGCCCGCCGCGGCCCCCGGCGTACCGCCCTGCGGACCGCGCGCCGCGGGCGTCGTCGCGGCGGACGGCCCCGCCGGCTCCACCGCGACGGCCACCACCTTGCTGTCCGCCCCCTCCGCCCCGAACATCAGCGTCTTCCCGTCCGGCGTGTACGTCACCGACTCCGCCTGCCCCTGCCACGGCGCGCTCACCGCCTCCCCCGCGCCCTGCGGACGGCCCTCCTTCCACGGGTAGGTGCGGGCCCAGAAGTACCCGCGCAGCGTCAGCCGGCCGCCGTCCGGCGAGAACGCCCCGTCCGTCACCCACGGCACGTCCGCGACCCGCCGGAACACGTTCCGCCCGTCCGCCGACAGCCGCTCCGGCCCCTCGTACAGGCCGCCCCGCTGCTCGTTCTTGCTCGCGATGTACACCCGCCCGGTCACCGGATGCACCATCAGCGCCTCCGCGTTGCGCGGCCCGTCCTCGTACGTCACCGTGAACTGCTCGGCCCTGACGGTGGCGTCGCGCAGCTCCTTCGGCTCGGGGAAGCGGTAGATCCACACGTGGTCCCAGGTGCCGTCCCGGTTGTCGCCGATGTCCCCGACGTACAACTGCCCGTCCGGGCCCAGCGAGATCGCCTCGACGTCGCGCGGGGTCCCTATGCCCGTCATGGTCACCCGCGCCACCGTCTTGCCGGTCGCCGAGTCCACCGCGTACACGTACGGGCCGTCGTCGCTGTCGTTGTGCGTCCAGTACACGCCCGGGTGGATCCGGCTCGCCGCCAGCCCGCTCGACTCCTTGATCCGCGGATCGGTGATCGTGAACCCGGACGCGCCGGGCCGGTCGTCGGCCGCGGCCGGCCCCGCGGCGGAGCCCGCCAGCAGAACGGCGGCGACGAGGGCGGCGGCGGGAACGGCGGCGGGAACGGCGGTCCGTACGAACAGCAGGCGCATCCCCCCAGCCTGCCAGGCCGCGCCGCGTGTCCGGCATCACAGGCGTGCCTGTCGCGTGATCCGCGATGATGACCGGATGCGTTTCATGTTCGTCGGCGACTCCATGACCATCGGACGCGCCGGCGACTACACCTGGCGCTACCGGATGTGGCAGCACCTGACCGCCACCCTGGAGAGCCCCTTCGAGATCGTCGGCCCGCGCACCGCGCTGTACGACACCGCCGCCGACGCGGCCACCAGCCACGCGTACGCCGCCCCCGGCTTCCCCGCCGACGCCCGCCGCCACCTCGCCGGCTGGGGCGAGGGCTGGCAGCACATGGCCCCGCTCATCGGCCCGGCCGCCCGCGAGGGCCGCGCCGACGTACTGCTCGTCTCCCTCGGCCTGATCGACCTCGGCTTCTACACCAAGGCCGAGCAGACCGCCGCCAACGCCCGCCGCTTCGTCGCCGAGGCACGGCAGGCGCGCCCGCGGATCCGGATGGTGCTCCTCCCCGTCATCCCGAACGTCCGCGCCGACGAGGACCCGCCCTTCGCGGTCGAGGTCGCCCGGTTCAACGAACTCCTCGCCAAGGCCGTCGCCGATCTGACCACCGACGCCTCGCCGATCCTGCTGGCCGCGCGCCCGGACGCGTACGAGATCACCCGCGACACCTACGACGGCACCCACCCCAACGCCTCCGGCGAACACCGCCTGGCGGGCGAGTTCGCGGCCGTCCTGCACCAGGCGTGGGGCATCGGCGGCCCCTACCGGCCCGCGACCGAGGCGTAACACGCCCGCAACGGCGGGGTCTTGCCTCGAGCGCACTCCAAGCAGTTGGCTAGGGCCCCATGAAGTACACGCAGCTCGGACGCACCGGCCTCAAGGTCAGCCGCCTCGTACTCGGCACCATGAACTTCGGTCCCCAGACGGGCGAATCCGAAAGCCACGCCCTCATGGACGCGGCCCTCGACGCCGGCATCAACTACTTCGACACCGCCAACGTCTACGGCTGGGGTGAGAACAAGGGCCGCACCGAGGAGATCATCGGCACCTGGTTCACCCAGGGCGGCGGCCGGCGCGACAAGACGGTCCTGGCCACCAAGGTCTACGGCTCGATGGCCGCCGAGGGCGCTCCGTGGCCCAACTACGACCGGCTCTCGGCGCTGAACATCCGCCGGGCCGTCGACGCGAGCCTCAAGCGGCTCCAGACCGACTACATCGACATCTACCAGTTCCACCACGTCGACCGGCAGACCCCCTTCGAGGAGATCTGGCAGGCCGTCGAGGTCCTCGTCCAGCAGGGCAAGATCCTCTACGCCGGTTCCTCCAACTTCCCCGGCTGGAAGATCGCCCAGGCCAACGAGACCGCCGCGCGCTCCGGGCGGCTCGGGCTGGTCAGCGAGCAGTGCCTGTACAACCTCGCGGAGCGGCGCGCCGAGATGGAGGTCATCCCGGCCGCCGAGGCCTACGGGCTCGGCGTCGTCCCCTGGTCCCCGCTGCACGGGGGCCTGCTGGGCGGCGCGATCCGCAAGTCGGCGGAGTCGGGGCGCACGGCGAGCGGCCGCTCGGCGGACGCGCTGGCCAACAGTTCCGTACGGGCGCAGGTGCAGGCGTACGAGGACCTGCTCGACAAGCACGGCCTGGAGCCCGGCGACGTCGCGCTGGCCTGGCTGCTGACCCGCCCCGGCGTCACCGGCCCGATCGTCGGCCCGCGCACCCCGGAGCAGCTCGCGTCGGCGCTGCGGGCGGTGGAGCTGGAACTCTCCGGGGAACTCCTCACGGCCCTCGACGAGATCTTCCCCGGTCCGGGGGCTTCGCCGGAGGCCTTCGCCTGGTAGGCGGCGTGGGCGGCCGCTACTGCCCGACGGCGGCCGCCACGGCGACGACGACGAACATCAGCACGAGCACACCGGCCATGACACGGTTTCTGGTCTTCGGATCCACCCGTCGAGACTAACGCGACAGCCCCCGGCCCTTCCGCCAGGGGCTGCGAGACTTCGGTCATGGTCGTGACCGTGGAAGACGTACGGCGGCTCGCGCTCGCGCTGCCGCGCACCGAAGAACACCTCATCCGCGACCGGGTGAAGTTCCGGATCGGCCGGATCGTCTACCTCGCCCTCTCCCGGGACGAGAGCGAGCTCGGCTTCGCGTTCCCCAAGGAGGAGCGGGCCGCGCTGGTCGCCGCCGAGCCGGGCACCTTCTCGCTGCCCGGCGCCGGGGACATGCGCTACAACTGGGTCCACGCCCGGATGGCCGCCCTCGACCCCGAGGAGCTGGCCGAGCTGGTCACCGACGCCTGGCGGATGTGCGTACCGGCCAAGGTGGCCCGGGAGCACCTGGAGGGCGGGCTGCCGCCCGCGCCCGGGCTCGACCGGCTGCGGGAGGCCGCCGAGGTGTTCGGGGCCTTCCCCGGCGTGGACCGCGGCTGGCTGGCCCTGGTCGCGGACACCGCCCCCGGGCTCGACCTCTCCCGGGCCGGGCACCGCACCGCCCTGCACCGCTGGCTCAACGCCTGGGGCTGCCGCATCCGCTACCCGCGGGACGGCGAGCCCGACCCGCTGGGGGCCGGGCTCGGCGCCTGGTGGGAGCGGCACGTACTGCCCGAGGCGCCCCTCGCGGCGCTGACCGACCGCGAGGTGGCCCGCCTCGCGGCGGCGTACGGGGACCTGGCGGCGCTCCCGCTCGGCCGCCGCACCCTCGGGCCGACCGCCGCCGCCAAGGCCCTGTTCGCACTGCGGCCGCGCACCGTGATGCCCTGGGACGCGGCCATCGCGACCCGGCTGCACGGCGGCCGGGACGCCGCCGCCTTCGACCGCCACCTGCGCACCGGGCGGGCCTGGGCGCGGGCCGCCCTCGCCGAGAGCGGCCTCGACGAGGACGCGCTGACCGCCGGGCTGGGCCGGCCCGGACTCCCGCTGGCCAAGGTCCTCGACGAGTACCTGTACGTCACCCTCAGCCACCGCGGCTAGGCCGTCTCACCCTACGGAGACCAGCGCGGGCTCCTCCGTGATGCGGGCCGCCCGCGGCCGGACCAGCGCGAGGTAGCTCGACGTGCGCAGGGCCACCGACACGTCGAGCCGGCCCGCGTTGAACCAGATCTCCTCCCGCTCCAGCAGCTCCGGATCGGCCACCACCTCCACCGACGGGTCGAAGCTCACCGGCATGATCGAACCGCTGGCGCAGCCCGTCAGCTCCTCGGCGACCGCCCGCACGGCGAAGGAGGCGTTCGTGCCCCCGTACGCCGCGCGCACCGCTTCCAGGTCGACGCGGCGGTGGCCCGGGACCACGGCGATGACGTAGCGGCGCCGCTTGCGTCCCAGTGCGACGCGTATCACCAGGCACTTGGCGGCCTCTTCGAGGCGGTGGCCGCGGATGATGCTGGCGAGTTCGGTCTGCCCCTCCGGGGCGTGGCGCAGGAGCCGGTAGTCGGCTCCTCCGCCGCCCAGGAGGTCGAGGAGGCGGGTGTAGCTGTCCGCGATCGCGGTCGCAGAGGTCACAACGGTCCTTTCCGGAAACTTCGTTGGCGGTGACTCAGCGCTCGCGCAGCTCCAGGGTGCAGCACTTCACACTGCCGCCGGCCTTGAGGAGCTCGGAGAGGCCGACTCCGATCGGCTCGAAGCCGCGCGCGCTGAGCTGGGCCTTCAGGCCGGTCGCCGCGTCCGGCAGCAGCACGTGGCGGCCGTCGGAGAAGGCGTTCAGCCCGAAGACCGCCGCGTCCTCGGCGGTGGCGAGGATCGCGTGGGGGAACATCGAGCGGAGCACGGACCGGCTGCCCTCGGAGAAGGCGGCCGGGTAGTACATGACCTCGTCGTCGGAGAGCACGGCCAGGGCCGTGTCCAGGTGGTAGTACTCCGGGTCGACGAGGGTCAGGCTCGTCACCGGCAGGCCGAAGAACTCCTGGGCCTCGGCGTGCGAGCGCGGATCGGTACGGAAGCCGGTGCCGGCGAGGAGCCGGCGGCCGACGGTCAGGATGTCGCCCTCGCCCTCGTTGATGAACTCGGGCCACAGCAGCTCGCGGTAGCCCCGGCGCTCGAACCAGTCGAGGTACGCCGGGCCCTCCGCGGTGCGCTGCGCGTGCCGGAAGCGGGCGCCGTAGACCTTGCCGTCGACCACGGTGGCGCCGTTGGCGGCGAACACCATGTCGGGGAGGCCGTCGACCGGGTCGATCTCCTCCACGAGGTGGCCGAGTTCGCGGTACAGGTCGCGCAGCCGCTCCCACTGGCGGACGGCGAGGGCGGTGTCGGTGCTCTTCTCCGGGTGCATCCAGGGGTTGATCGAGTACGTGACGTCGTAGTGCTGGGGACGGCACATCAGCAGCCTTCGCCGGGTGGCTACGCGTGAGGGAGCCGGAAGGGTGGCGGCGGGCTCGGTGAACGGCACGGGGACTCCTTCAAGGGTGGCTGGAGGGGCCGGGCCGCCCACGAGGTGGGGTGGGCGGCCGTGGTGTGGCGCGGTGCGTCAGCGGGCGGAGGCGAGCGGGTACTCGGCGTGAGCATGCCGGGTTCGCCTCTACTCGTTCTGTTTCACCGGAATCCGGATTCCGCGCCCCGAAGTACGGGCCACTTCCGCGTGAACCGTGCCGTAACGCTCCGCTTCGGTGCCGTCGGGTCAGGCGGAGAGGGGCCAGGCTTCGGCCACCTCGTAGCGGGGCTGTTCGCCGGGGACGCCGCTGGTGGGGAGGTTGCTGCGGATGAGGCTCAGGGTGTCGACCCGCCAGGGGGTGCCCTCGAAGGCGGCCAGGGCGTCGAGGAAGGGGCGCAGGTCGGCGCCGCCGCGGCTGCGGGCGAGGGTGAGGTGCGGGGTGTAGCGGCGGTGCCGCTCCATCGGGATCCCCGCCCGGCGGGCGGCGGCGTCGGCCCGGTCGGCGAGCAGGCGCAGGGAGTCGAGGCCGCCGGCGGCCCCGGTCCACAGGGCGTGGTCGCCGAAGTGGCCCGCGCCGTGGAGGCGCAGCGCGAAGGGCGCGGTACGGGAGGCCGCGCGGGCGAGGCGGGCGTGCAGGTCGGGGAGGAGGCGGTCGGGGACCTCGCCCATGAAGGCGAGCGTGAAGTGCCACCCCGCTTCCGCGGTCCACCGCAGCCCGTCACCCCGGGGCACGGCGGCGAGCGCGTCCCGCAGCTCCTCGACGGCCCCGGCGGGCGGCAGTACGGCGGCGAACAGCCTCATCCCCCGACGATAGCCCCGCCGCCCCCGCGGGGGCCCGTACCCGTCGGGCGGGCCCCCGCGAAGGTGGCTCAAAGCCGGAGCTGCGCCCCGGAGGGCGGTTGGGGCCTCGCCGGGCGGAGCCCCGTACCGGCTGCCGCCCCCGGAGGGGTTACGCCGCCGGGACCAGGTCCGGGCGGCGGGGGGTGGGGACGAAGGTGACCCCGTGGCGGTTCACGCGCAGGCGCAGGTTGCCCACGCGGGAGAGGACCAGGGCGATGCCGAGCGCGGCGGCCAGGGAGACCAGTGCGCCGGCGGCCATGCCGAGCCGGGCGCCGTAGGTGTCGGTGATCCAGCCCACGAGCGGGGCCCCGACCGGGGTGCCGCCGGTGAAGACCATCATGAACAGGGCCATGACCCGCCCCCGCATCTCGGGGTCGGTGGCCATCTGCACGCTGGAGTTGGCCACGACGTTGACGGTCAGCCCGAACATCCCGACCGGCACCAGCAGCGCCGCGAACAGCCAGTAGCCCGGCGCGAACGCCGTCACCAGGAGGAGGACGGAGAACAGCGCGGCGGCCGTCACCAGCAGCCGCAGCCGTGCCTGCCCCCGGCGCGCGGCCAGCAGGGCACCCGCCAGGGAGCCCGCCGCGATCAGGGTGTTGAACAGCCCGTACGTGCCGGCGTCCCCGTGGAAGACCTCGCTGACGAAGGCCGACAGCCAGATCGGGAAGTTGAACCCGAAGGTGCCGATGAAGCCGACCAGCACGATCGGCCAGATCAGCTCGGGGCGCCCGGCGACGTACCGCAGGCCCTCCCGCAGCTGGCCCTTCGCCCGCGGCTGCGGGGTCACCGGGTGCAGTTCCTGCGTACGCATCATCAGCAGCGCGGCGATCGGCGCCGCGAAGGAGAGTCCGTTCAGCAGGAACGCCCAGCCGGAGCCGACGGCGGTGATCAGCACACCGGCGATGGCCGGGCCGACCAGCCGCGCGGACTGGAAGTTGGCGGAGTTCAGGCTGACCGCGTTGGCGACCTGCGCAGGCCCGACCATCTCGGGCACGAAGGTCTGCCGGGCCGGGTTGTCGACGACGGTGACCAGGCCGAGCAGGAAGGCCGCGAGGTACACCTGCCAGACCTGGACGTGTCCGGCCAGGGTGAGGACGGCGAGCGCGACGCCGGTCAGGCCCATCGCGCTCTGGGTGGCGATCAGCAGCGGCCGCTTGGGCAGCCGGTCCGCGAGGACGCCTCCGTAGAGGCCGAACATCAGCATCGGCAGGAACTGCAGCGCGATCGTGATGCCGACCGCGGACGCGGAGCCGGTCAGGGAGAGGACCAGCCAGTCCTGGGCGATGCGCTGCATCCAGGTGCCCGTGTTCGAGACGACCTGGCCGGTCGCGAAGAGCCGGTAGTTGCGGATCTTCAGCGAGCCGAACATTCCCCGGCTGTCGCCGGGAGGTGCCCCCGGGTTCGTACCCGCTGGTGCAGCAGTAGAGGGGATGGATGTGTGGCCGGGTGCGGAGTCTGCTCCGGTTCCCGTACTCAAAAGCGTTCGCCTCCTGGCGTCGTTCCTACAGGTGCGCGAGCTTCTCCAGGACGGGTGCGGCCTCGCGGAGCTTGGCCCATTCGTCCTCGGTGAGCTCGCCCGCCAGCCCTGCCAGGAAGGCGTTGCGCTTGCGACGGCTCTCTTCGAGCATCGCCTCGGCTTCCTCCGTCTGGCTGACCACCTTCTGGCGGCGGTCGTCGGGGTGCGGTTCCAGCCTGACCAGTCCCTTGGCCTCCAGCAGCGCGACGATGCGTGTCATCGACGGGGGCTGGACGTGCTCGCGCCGGGCCAGCTCACCGGGGGTGGCCTGGCCGCAGCGGGCGAGCGTGCCGAGCACCGACATCTCGGTCGGGCTCAGCGATTCGTCGACGCGCTGGTGCTTGAGGCGCCGGCCCAGCCGCATCACGGCGGAGCGGAGGTCGTTCACGGCGGCGGCGTCGTCGCCATGGGAAAGGTCATGCATGTACTTAGAATAACTCATTACTCTACCTAAAGAACACCGGGTATCTGGCGTCACTCGTACGGGTGAGTCGGCGGCGGAAAGTGACACGCGTCCGCACCGTCTGGCCCGACCCTTTCGGCATGGGGACACATGTGCTGAGCATGCGCATAGACGGGGAGCTGCTGGACCGGCTCCGGCACCATGCCGCCAAACGCGGAATGAGCGTCCAGGACTACGTGGTCCGGACGCTCATTCGCGATGACTTCGACGAACGGTTCAAGACCGCCGTCGACGAGACAGAGAAGTTCTACGGCCTTACGTGAGGCCGAGGGCCGGCATGGCGTAGTAGAAGACGAACACCGCCGAGACGACGTACATCGCGGTCGGGACCTCGCGGCCCCGGCCCGTCGCCAGGCGCAGCACGCTGAAGCTGATGAAGCCGATGCCGATGCCGTTCGTGATCGAGTAGGTGAACGGCATCATCACCATGGCCAGGAAGGCCGGGACGGCGACGGTGAAGTCGCTCCAGTCGATGTCCTTGACCGAGCCGGCCAGGATCAGGAAGCCGACCGCGACGAGGGCGGGGGTGGCGGCCTGCGAGGGCACCATCGTGGCCAGCGGCGTCAGGAAGAGGGAGACGGCGAAGAGGCCGCCCGTCACCATGTTCGCGAGGCCGGTGCGGGCGCCCTCGCCGACGCCCGCCGTGGACTCCACGAAGCAGGTGGTGGCGGAGGAGGAGGTCGCGCCGCCCGCGGCGACGGCCAGGCCGTCCACGAACAGGACCCGGTTGATCCCGGGGAAGGTGCCGTCCGGCTTCGTCAGCTTGGCCTCGTCGCCGACGCCGAGGATCGTGCCCATCGCGTCGAAGAAGCAGGACAGCAGCACGGTGAAGACGAAGAGGATGCCCGTCAGCACGCCGACCTTGCCGAAGCCGCCGAACAGGCTGACCTGGCCGACGAGGCCGAAGTCGGGCGCGGCCACCGGGTTGCCGGGCCACTGCGGCACGGTCAGGCCCCAGGCGAGGTCCGGCAGGTCGGCGATCAGCTGCACGGCGACCGCGATCACGGTCATCACCACGATGGAGATCAGGATCGCGCCGGGCGTCTTGCGGATCAGCAGGGTGAGCGTGAGCAGCACGCCGAACGCGAAGATCAGGACCGGCCAGCCGAGCAGGTGGCCGTTGCCGCCGAGCTGGAGCGGGACGGTGGTGTGCGCGAGGTCCGGGATGCGGGAGACGAAGCCCGAGTCGACCAGGCCGATCAGCATGATGAACAGGCCGATGCCGATCGCGATGCCCTTGCGCAGGCTCAGCGGGACGGCGTTCATGACCCGCTCGCGCAGGCCGGTGGCGACCAGCAGCATCACCACGAAGCCCGCCAGGACCACCATGCCCATGGCGTCGGGCCAGCTCATGCGCGGGGCGAGCTGGAGGGCGACGACGGTGTTGACGCCGAGGCCGGCCGCCAGCGCGATCGGGACGTTGCCGATCACGCCCATCAGGAGCGTGGTGAAGGCGGCCGCCAGGACGGTGGCCGTGACGAGCTGGCCGCTGTCGAGCTGGTGGCCGTACATGTCCTTCGCGCTGCCCAGGATGATCGGGTTCAGCACGATGATGTAGGCCATCGCGAAGAAGGTCGCGAAGCCGCCCCGGACCTCACGGGCCACGGTCGAACCGCGCTCCGAGATCTTGAAGTAGCGGTCGAGGCTGGTGGTGGGGGCCGCGGCGGGTGCCGAGGTGCTCATGCGGTCCTCAAACGGGTCGATTGGGTGGTTCATACGAACGAATCCGGCCGTAGGCAAACCGTTTCAGTATGAACACATGAACGCGGGGCGGTCCATCTCCGCGCGTAGACCTCAAAACCGGCCACCTAGACTGGTGCCCATGGCGAAGTGGACTGCTCAGCACGAGGCGCCCGAGCCCCTTGAGGGCCCGGTGGTCGCCACCATCACCGGCGGAACGATCCTCTGGTTCGCCATGTTCGTCGTCCAGCTGCCGTTCTACGGGTGGTTCGCGGACCAGGACCTGCTGTGGTGGGTGTGGACCTGCGCGGCGGGCGGCGGGCTCGGCCTGATCGGCATCTGGTACGTCCGGGGCCGTGACGCCGCGCTGAAGCGCCACGCGGCGGAGCAGGTGGAGCAGGCAGGGCGGGCGGCGCACGCCGAGCCGACCGGTCCGGCCGGCGAGGCGCCCCGTACGGGCCCCGAGGCGTAGCCCGGCAGCGGCGCGGACCCCGGCGCGGAGCCCGGCGCGGACCCGGCCCCGGCGCCCGACCAGGGGACGATTCCGCTCATCCTGAAGTCGGATCTTCCGACTTCTCGGCGGGTGAACCGCCCCGGCGCCCTTTACCGTCGAAAGCATGACGCAGCGGGCGAAGATCGACCATGACGGGCCGGAGCGCTCCGACGCCGGCCCCGCCATCGACGCGGGAGCCGAGCTGGACCCCGTACACCCGGTGAAGCCCCCCGCCCCCCGCTTCAAACCGGGCGGCCTGCTCACCGCCGAGGTCGCCGAGCGCGTCGCCCGCGGTGACGTCAACGACGTGCCCGTCCGCTCCTCGCGCTCCACCGCCGAGATCGTCCGTGCCAACGTCTTCACCCGCTTCAACGCCATCATCGGCGTCCTCTGGGTGATCATGCTCTTCGTCGCGCCCATCCAGGACAGCCTCTTCGGATTCGTGATCATCGCGAACACCGGCATCGGCATCATCCAGGAAATGCGCGCCAAGAAGACCCTCGACGGGCTGGCCGTCATCGGCGAGGCCAAACCCAGCGTCCGCCGCGACGGCACCACCGCCGAGATCTCCACCTCCGAGATCGTCCTCGACGACGTCATCGAGCTCGGCCCCGGCGACAAGGTCGTCGTCGACGGCGTCGTCGGCGAGGCCGACGGCATGGAGATCGACGAGTCCCTGCTCACCGGCGAGGCCGACCCGGTCCTCAAGAAGCCCGGCGACCAGGTCATGTCCGGCTCCTTCGTCGTCGCCGGAGGCGGCGCCTTCACCGCCACCAAGGTCGGCCGCGCGGCCTACGCCGCCCAGCTGGCCGAAGAGGCCTCCCGCTTCACCCTCGTCCACTCCGAGCTGCGCTCCGGCATCTCCACCATCCTCAAGTACGTCACCTGGATGATGATCCCGACCTCGATCGGCCTGATCATCAGCCAGCTCGTCGTCAAGGAGAACAACTTCAAGGACGCCATCGCCCGCACCGTCGGCGGCATCGTCCCGATGATCCCCGAGGGGCTCGTCCTCCTCACCTCCGTCGCCTTCGCCATCGGCGTCATCCGGCTCGGCCGCAAGCAGTGCCTGGTCCAGGAGCTCCCCGCCATCGAGGGCCTCGCCCGCGTCGACGTCGTCTGCCTGGACAAGACGGGCACCCTCACCGAGGGCGGCATGGACGTCACCGAGCTGCGCCCCCTCGGCGGGGCGGAACCGGCCTACGTGAAGAAGGTGCTCGGCGCCCTCGGCGAGTCCGACCCGCGGCCCAACGCCAGCCTCCAGGCGATCATCGACGCCTACCCCGACAGCGCCGAGTGGCGCTGCACCGAGTCCCTGCCCTTCTCCTCCGCCCGCAAGTACAGCGGCGCCAGCTTCAGCGAGGGCGACGGCGAGAACAACACCTGGCTGCTCGGCGCCCCCGACGTGCTCCTGCCCGCCGGGGACCCGGCGCTGGAGGAGATCAACGGCCTCAACGAACAGGGCCTACGGGTCCTCCTGCTGGCCCGCTCGGCCCGCGAGCTCGACGACGCCGACGTGGCCGGCGGGGCCAGGCCCACCGCCCTCGTCGTCCTCGAACAGCGGCTGCGGCCCGACGCCGCCGACACCCTGCGCTACTTCGAGGACCAGGACGTCAAGGCCAAGGTCATCTCCGGCGACAACGCCGTCTCCGTCGGCGCGGTGGCGGGCAAGCTGGGGCTGCCGGGCGCGCAGAACACCGTGGACGCCCGCCGGCTCCCCACCGAGCGGGCCGAGATGGCCGCCGTCCTCGACGAGAACGCGGTCTTCGGCCGGGTCACCCCGCAGCAGAAGCGGGACATGGTCGCCGCCCTCCAGTCCAACGGCCACACCGTCGCCATGACGGGCGACGGGGTCAACGACGTGCTCGCCCTCAAGGACGCCGACATCGGCGTCTCGATGGGCTCCGGCTCGGAGGCCACCCGGGCCGTCGCGCAGATCGTCCTCCTCAACAACAGCTTCTCCACCCTCCCCTCGGTGGTGGCCGAGGGCCGCCGCGTCATCGGCAACATCACCCGGGTCGCGACCCTCTTCCTGACGAAGACGGTCTACTCGGTGCTCCTCGCGATCCTGGTGGTCTGCTCCCGGGTCGAGTACCCGTTCCTGCCGCGCCACCTGACCCTGCTGTCCACCCTCACCATCGGCATCCCGGCCTTCTTCCTGGCCCTGGCCCCGAACAAGGAACGGGCGAAACCGCACTTCGTGAAGCGGGTCATGCGGTACGCGATCCCCGGCGGGGTGATCGCGGGGGTCGCCACCTTCGTCACGTACCTGCTGGCCCGCGCCTACTACAGCGGCCCGGACGCCCTCAAGGCCGAGACCAGCGCGGCGACGCTGACCCTGTTCCTCACCTCGATGTGGGTGCTGGCGATCATCGCCCGCCCCTACACGTGGTGGCGGGTCGGCCTGGTCGGCGCGATGGGCGGGGCCTTCCTGGTGGTCCTCGTCGTCCCGTGGCTCCAGGACTTCTTCCAGCTCAAGCTGGTGGGCGTCACGATGCCGTGGATCGCGGTCGCCGTGGCGGCGGGCGCGGCCGCCCTGATCGAGTTCAGCTTCCGGTGGGTCAGCCGCCGCTTCCCGGCTTGACCCGTGTGGGTGATGACAGGGCCCTCGCCCGGTGCCCATACTCGAGCTATGGCAACGAAAAAGGTCACCATCACCTTGCCTGAAGAGGTGCTGGCCTACATCAAAGACCGGGTGGATGAGCGGGGCGTGTCCGCCTACGTCACAGCGGCCGTCGAGCGCATGGTCGCGAAGGACAAGCTGCACGAGTTGTCGGACTACCTGGAGACGGAGTACGGCCCGACCAGCGAAGACGCGTACGAGACGGTTCTCGACCGGATCGAGGCCATCGACGCCTGGTACGACTCACGCCGGGAAGGGGCCCCTGCCCAGCAGCCCCCGTCGGCTGGGCAGGTCGCCGCGTGACTCCATCGGCGAGTCGGCGGCTTGCGCCCGTACCCCGCACGTTCGTGTTCGATTCCGAGGCGCTCTCCAAGGCGGCGCGCGGTGACGAGACCGTGGCGATGTTCGTCAAGGCTGCGGCCCGCAACGACGTACAGGTGGTCACCTCGGCCCTCACGACCCTGGAGGCGTGGGACCCGAAGGCGGGCGTGCTTCCCGCTGCGTGGGACTGGACCATGTCCCGGATCCAGGTCGTGCACACGACCGACGACCTGATCGGCTCGGCGCGGTCGCTCCTCAAGGCCGCCCGCCTCCACGGCCACAAGTACGCGATCGACGCGGTCCTCGGCGCCGTCGCGCTCGCGGCCGCCCGCCGAGGTGAGCGCGTCATCGTGCTCACCTCGGACGCGGATGATCTGCGACGCCTGCTCGACGACCATCCGGTGTGGATCGAACCCGTCTAGTCGAACCAGCGGTCGCGGGCCAGTTCCGCCGTGCGGGACGGGTCTTCCAGGAGGGCGGCCACCTCGAAGCGGCGGGGCCACTGGCCCGCCGACCAGGCGAGGCCGGCGGCGACGCCTTCCAGGGTGGCGGCGTGGAGGGTGCCGTCCGGGGTGCGGCGCCAGTCGAGTTCGGTGCCGCCCGCGATCAGTTCCTCGTGCTCCAGGTAGGTGTGCGGGGTGGCCGGGCCCAGCAGGACGCGGACCGGCTCCGGGACCTCGTGTTCCTCGCCCGGGGTGGTCACCTCCGCCGGGACGGTGTCCGAGAGGCGGCGCACCTGGAGGAGGTCGGCCAGGTCGGCCGCGCGGGACGGGGCGACCGGCAGCAGGGGCAGGCCCTCGGTGAGGGGGAGCAGGTCGGGGGCGTCGGCGACCACCGCTTCGGCGGCGTCGACCACGACCACCTCCCCGTCCAGCACCGCCCGCAGCTCGTCCGGGAGGGTGACCTGCTCGGGGTCCAGGTCGGCCAGGGCCCCGTACAGGCCGTGCAGCTGATGGCCCGTCACCTCGCGTCCGGGGTCGCCGAGCCGGGCCAGGAGCTCGGCCGCGCCGCCGGGTTCGTCGAGGAGGGCGGCCACGGTGGTGCGTACGCCGAGCGCGCGCAGGACCTGCTCGTCCTCGAAGCCGGTGGCGTCGGCCGGGGTGTAGAGCCCCTCCAGTAGCGGGTCGACGCCGGCGGCGCGCAGTCCGGCGGGGCGGCGGCCGTCCAGTACGGGGTGGTCGCGCAGCCACCAGGCGGTGTACGGGCGCACGGAGCGGGTGGTGCCGTCCGGGAGCAGGATCCGCACCGGCTGGGTCAGCGCGTCGCGCAGCGGGGGCTGCGCGAGCATCGCCAGGGCCTGCGGCCAGCGGTCGTCGTCGACGAGGTCCAGGTCGCGGACGGCGATCAGTTCGGTGGCCACCGGCGGCACCGGGGTGTCGGGCAGCTGGTCGAGCAGGTCCTCGCACCACACGTCGACGGCGTCCAGCAGTCCCGCGTCGTCGGGCTCGGCGAAGTCCCCGTCGCGGGGCTCCAGTTCGTCGGGGTCCAGGACCACGTCGGTGGCGCGGACCAGCTGGAAGGTGGCCAGGACCCCGACCGCGGTGAGGGTGTCGGCGTCCCAGCGGGCGGCCAGCTCGGCGTCGACGTACGGGACCTCGTCCTCCCGGATCACCGAGGCGAGCGGCGAGCCGGGCAGCAGCAGTTCACCGGCCGGGGTCGGTTCGCCGTCCTCGTCGGGCAGGGCCAGCGCGCCGAGCCAGGGCTCGTCTCCGGGGGCCAGGGAGGCGCCCTGGACCAGGGTCAGCACCACCTCGGCCAGCTCCTCCGGGTCCAGCGCCTCCTCGTCCCAGATCTCGCCCGCGTCGAGCGAGTTCGCGACGGCGGCGCGGATCTGCGGGGTCGTCAGGACGGCGCGGGCGGTGGCGGGGAGGGCGCCCAGCTTCTCCAGCAGCGGGTGCGCGGCCTCGGGGTGGGCCACCTTCAGGCCCAGGCGGGCCAGGTCCGCCGGGGTGTCCGCGTACGGGAGCAGCACGTGGCGCGGGCCGATCGTGGTGCGGCCGTCGGCGAGCGGTACGGGCAGCCCGGACAGCCGGTCGGGGTCGACCCCGGCCAGGGTGTCGTACAGGCGGTGCCACCACTGCGGGGTCCGCTCGACGCCGGCGATCCGCTCGATGGCGTCGCCGAGCGGCAGCCGGCCGACGCCCAGGGTGCGCAGCTCGGGGCGCCGCTCCAGCCCGGCGGGCAGCAGGGTCGGGAGCACCTCGGCGAGGACCCGTACGGTGTCGGCGCCCGCGCCCTCGACGACCTCGGCTTCGAAGGGGCGCAGCCGGGTCACCGCCCCGGCGCCCTCGGCCTCCTCGGCGTCTTCGGCGGCCGCGGGCGGCGCGGCCGGGGCGAGGAAGGCGGTGCGGGGCAGGCGCGTCAGGACGGCGGCGCGCAGGGCCCCGTCGAGCTCGCCCTTGCCGAGCGGGCCGGGTACGAGGTCCACCAGGGCGGTGCTCACCGGGTCCCAGGCGCCGAGGAGTTCGGCGTACGCGTCCGCCGCCCGCTCGACGAGGAAGTCGGTCAGCGGCCCCGGCGCGGGGTGCCGGCGCGAGGTGTCCAGCGGCAGCGAGGCGATGAGCAGGGCGGGGATGCCGAGGGGTTCGTCGGTGGGGGTCGGCGCGTGGACGACGGGCGCGGTGCGGGGGCGTTCGGGCGCGCCGTCGGGGTCCACGGGCACGGCCCAGGTGACGGTCCAGGTGGGCCGCAGCCGCTCCTCGACGGGCCGGTCGGCGAGCAGCTCCCGCTCGATGGGGCCGCTGTGGCGGACGGTGCGCCAGCGGTGGGTGCCGGAGGCGGAGTCCTCGATGACGGTGTACGGGCCGTCGGTGCGCCGGTAGAGGGTGCGGGAGCCTTCGGCGGGGGTCTCCACGACGATCTCGCGCAGCCCGGGCAGGGTGAGGAGCAGGGCGTCGTCCACACCGGCCAGCAGCCGCTCCGCCAGGTCCTCGGCGGCGGTGTCGCGCAGCGGGAGGACCACGACGGTGTCGTAGCCGTCGGGGGCGGTGCCCTCGGCGGGCAGCGGCAGGCGCAGCAGCGGGACGTGCCCGTCGCGGCGGCGCAGTTCGTCGCCGAGGCCGGGGCTGAAGCCGGCGGCCTCCCGGGCCATCTCGCGGGCCTCGGCGAGGGACCAGCGGACCCCGCCGTGGCGGCCGAGCACCGCCGGTTCGTCGGAGACGGCCAGGACGGCGGCGAAGCCGACGCCGAAGCGGCCGACGGAGTCCTGGACGTTCTCCCGCTTGGCGGAGGCGCGCAGGGTGCTGAGCGACTCGACGCCCGTCGCGTCCAGCGGGGCACCGGTGTTGGCGACGGCGAGGACCGCGGGGCCGTCGGGGCCTCCGGGGTGCAGGGTGAGCCGCAGCCGGCCGGGGACCCGGGCGCGGGCGGCGGCGTCGGCGGCGTTCTGGGCCAGCTCGACGACGAGCCGGTCCCGGTAGCCGCCGAGCGCCAGGTCCTCCTCGGCGTTGGCGTCCTCGCGGAAGCGGGCCGGGCCCGCGCCCCAGGCGTCGAGCACCGAGCGCCGCAGCCGGGCCGTGCTGAAAGGGTCCACGCCGCTCTGGGCCGCCGTCACTCGCACGTTCACGCCGCTGCCTCCAAGATGTGCTGGGCCCCGAACCTCCAGCCCCGGTCGCTCTGAAGGTATCGCGTGGCGGGGACGGCCCTACGCCTTGCCCGTCAGGTGGGCGAACACGACGACGTTGGAGTCCCAGTGGCGGTCGGCGGTGAGGTCGCCGCCGCAGGTGATCAGGCGGAGCTCGGCCTTGCCGTGGGTGTCGCCGTAGACCTCGTCGGTGGGGGCGGGCTCAGCCGCGGAAGGTCTCGTGCGGCTTCGCGTCGGGGGTGCCCCGCTTGGCCTCGGTGGAGAACTTCACGGTGTCGAACTTCTTGCCGCCCGCGAAGGCGTCGACCCCGTAGTAGCCGGACTTCACGTTGCCCGCGACGGTCGCGGTGCCGGTGAAGGTGCCCTTGCCGTCGCCCTTGAGGCTGACGCGGCCGCCCGCGAAGGCGAGCGAGGAGGCGTACGCGTCCTTCTCGGAGGTCTTGACGGTGATGACGACCTTGTCGCCGGGGCGGCCGAAGTCCTTGGAGAGCTGGACGGTGGACGGCGCCGGGGTGGGCTTCGGGGTGCCCGCCCCGACGTTCAGCCGCGCGCTGGCCTGGATCTTCGCGCCGTCGGGGCCGGTGCCGACGAGGGAGACGCCGTAGCTGCCGTCCTTGACGCGGGCGACGGTGCCGGTGCCGCTCCAGCCGCCCTTGTCCTCGCTCAGCTTCACGCTGTCCAGCGCCGCGGAGGAGACGCTGAACCGGGAGCCGGCCGGGGCCAGGACGCCGACGCTTATGGCGTCGCCGGGCTTGACGGGGGAGGACGGCAGCGTGAGCCGGACGTCTCCGGTGTGGGTGCCGGAGCTCGCCGGGGGCGTCGCCGGGGCCGTCGTCGCGGCGGCGAACGCGGGGGCGGCGGCGCCGATGGCCATCGTCGAGGCGAGGGCCACGCCCACGATGGTGAGTGCCTTGCGCATGGGGTTTCCTCCTGAACGGGCCGGGGGTTTTTCCGGCACACCAGACATGAGGGACATCCTGGGCGTTTTGGTTGCAGTCAGCCTCCGGGCCCCGCAGGCCCCCTGCCGAAGGTCCCGAGGCGCGAACGCGCAGGCCACGCGGCGGGCGCGGCACCTCCGTTTGCGGGCTCTTTGCCCCGATTTTTGGGACCAAAGTCCCGGGAACGCCGGAGCCCCCGGCGACACGGGGTCACCGGGGGCTCCACGCGGACGGACGGGATCAGAGCTGCTCGATCACGTAGTCGACGCACGCGGTCAGCGCCTGCACGTCCGCCGGGTCGATCGCCGGGAACATCGCGACGCGCAGCTGGTTGCGGCCGAGCTTGCGGTACGGCTCGGTGTCCACGATGCCGTTGGCGCGCAGCACCTTGGCGACCGCGGCCGCGTCGATCTCGTCCGAGAAGTCGATCGTGCCGATGACGGCCGAGCGCTTGGCGGCGTCCTGCACGAACGGGGTGGCGTACTTCGACGCCTCCGCCCAGCCGTACAGGTTGCGCGCGCTGGCCGCCGTACGGCCGGTCGTGAACTCCAGGCCGCCCTGGGAGTTCATCCACTCCAGCTGCTGGTCCAGCAGGAAGAGGGTGGACAGCGCCGGGGTGTTGTACGTCTGGTTCTTCAGCGAGTTGTCGATCGCCGTCGGCAGCGAGAAGAACTCCGGGATGTGCCGGCCGGAGGCGTGCACGCGCGCCGCGCGCTCCAGGGCCGCCGGGGAGAACGCCGCCAGCCACAGGCCGCCGTCGGAGGCGAAGGACTTCTGCGGGGCGAAGTAGTAGACGTCGGTCTCGGTGATGTCCACCGGCAGACCACCGGCGCCCGAGGTCGCGTCCACCAGGACGAGTGAACCGGCGTCCGCGCCCGCGACGCGCTCGACCGGCGCCGCGACACCCGTCGAGGTCTCGTTGTGCGTGTACGCGTACACGTCCACGCCCGCCTCGGCGACCGGCTCGGGGTGCGTGCCCGGCTCGGAGGAGATCACCGACGGCTCGTCCAGCCACGGCGCGAGCTTCGCGGCCTTGGCGAACTTCGAGGAGAACTCGCCGAAGGTGAGGTGCTGGGACTTCTGCTCGATCAGCCCGTGCGTCGCGATGTCCCAGAAGGCGGTGGAGCCGCCGTTGCCCAGGATCACCTCGTAGCCCTCGGGGAGGGAGAAGAGGTCCCGGAGTCCCTGGCGCACCGAGCCGACCAGGTTCTTGACCGGGGCCTGGCGGTGTGAGGTTCCGAGCAGGGAGGTACCGGTGGCGGCGAGGGCGTCCAGCGCCTCGGTCCGCACCTTGGAGGGGCCCGCGCCGAAGCGTCCGTCGGCGGGCTTGATGTCAGCGGGAATCTGGATCTCAGCCACGAGCGGAGCGTATCGGGTCCCGTACCGCCTTTCGGAGGCGCGTCCACCCGATGAGACGCGCCGCGGCGGTGGCAGGCTGGACGCCGTGACGTCACCCGGGGACCTCGAACGGACATTGCGGGCGAACGTGCGCGGGGAGGTGGACTTCGGGGCCGCCGCGCGGGCGCTGGTGACCATGGACGCCTCCAACTACCGCCGCGTGCCGGTCGGCGTCGTCGCCCCGCGCGACGCCGACGACGTCGCCGCCGCCCTCGCGGTCTGCGCCGGGGCCGGGGTGCCCGTCGTACCGCGCGGCGGCGGCACCTCCATCGCCGGACAGGCCACCGGTACGGGCGTGGTCCTCGACCTCACCCGGCACATGGACGCCCTCGTGTCGGTGGACCCCGCCGCCCGTACCGCCGTCGTCCAGCCCGGGCTGGTCCTCGACCGGCTGCGGGACGCCGTGCGCCCCCACGGGCTGACCTTCGGGCCCGACCCGTCCACGCACTCCCGCTGCACCCTCGGCGGGATGATCGGCAACAACGCGTGCGGGGCCCACTCGGTGGCCTGGGGCACCACCGCCGACAACGTCGCCGAGCTCGCCGTCACCGCCTACGGGGGCGCCGCGCACCGGATCGGACGGGGCTGGGCGGGCGCCCCGCCGGGCCTGCGGGAACTCGTCGAGGGCAACCTGGCGACCCTGCGGACGGGGATGGCCGGCGGCTTCTCCCGCCGGATCTCCGGCTACGGCGGACTCGACGCGCTGCTCCCCGAGCGGGGCACGGACCTCGCCCGGGCCTTCTGCGGGAGCGAGGGCACCCTCGGGGTGGTCACGGAGGCCGTGGTGCGGCTCGTGGAGCTCCCGGCCGCGCCCGTGCTCGTCGTCCTCGGGTACGCCGACGAGAGCGCGGCGGCGGACGCGGCCGCCGGGCTGCTGCCGCACCGGCCGCTCACCGTCGAGGGGATGGCCGAGGACCTGGTCCGCGGGGCCGCCGGACTCCCGAGGGGCGGGGCCTGGCTGTTCGTGGAGATGCCGGACGAGGGCGCCGCCCGGGCCCTGGCACGGGCCGCCGACGCCCTCGACGCGCTGGTGGTCACCGACCCGGCCGGGCAGCGGGCCCTGTGGCGGCTCCGGGAGGACGCGGCCGGCACGGCGACGCGGCTGCCGGACGGCAGTATGGCCTGGCCGGGCTGGGAGGACTGCGCGGTGCCGCCCGCGCGGCTGGGGCCGTACCTGAGGGAGTTCCGGGCGCTGCTGGCGCGGCACGGGCTGCGCGGGTCCCCGTACGGGCACTTCGGGGAGGGCTGCGTCCACGTCCGGATCGACTTCGACCTGGTGACCGCGGGCGGCGTGGCCCGCTTCCGGGCGTTCTCGGGGGAGCTCGCCGACCTGGTGGTGGCCCACGGCGGCTCCCTGTCCGGGGAGCACGGCGACGGGCAGGCCCGCGCGGAACTGCTGCCGCGCATGTACGGGCCCGAGGTCATCGGCCTCTTCGGCGCGTACAAGGACGTGTGGGACCCGGCGGGCGGGATGAACCCCGGGATGCTGGTCCGCCCGGCCCGGCTCGACGAGAACCTCCGCTTCGCCGTGCTGCCCCGGACCCCCTTCGCGGGGGAGGTCGCGAAGTGCGTCGGCGTCGCGAAGTGCCGCTCGGTGGACGTCGGCGGAGCGGCGGTGATGTGCCCCTCGTACCGGGCCACGGGCGAGGAACGGCACTCCACGCGCGGCCGGGCCCGGCTGCTGCACGAGATGCTGGCCGGGGAGGTCGTACGGGACGGCTGGCGCTCGGAGGAGGTCGCCGAGGCCCTTGACCTGTGCCTGGGCTGCAAGGGCTGCCTCAGCGATTGCCCGGTCGGGGTGGACATGGCCACGTACAAGTCGCAGTTCCTGCACCGCCACTGGGCGGGCCGCATCCGCCCGCTCGCGCACTACGCCCTGGGCGGCCTCCCGGCCTGGCTCCGCCTGATCGCCGCCCTGCGGCTGGCCCGCCCCCTCAACCGTGCGTCCCGCCACCTCCGCCTCCCGGGCCTGGAGCCCTCCCGCCCCCTGCCCCGGCTGGCCCCGGCCCCGTTCACCCGCTGGTGGCGCCGCTTCTCCCGCTCCGCGGAGCCTGTCCCCTCCCCGCCCTTCCCCCATCCCCCGGACGGAGTCTGGGGGATGGGGGAAGGGCGGGTCGGGGACGGCCGCCCGCAGGGCTCCGCCGTGACCCTGTGGCCCGACACCTTCACGGAGTACCTCGCCCCCGAGGCCGGCCGGGCCGCGGTACGGGTCCTCCAGGCGGCCGGCCTCACGGTGACCGTCCCCCGGGGCCGGGTCTGCTGCGGCCTGACCTACGTCTCCACCGGCCGCCTCGACACGGCCCGCAAGGTTCTGCTCCGCACCCTGGACGCCCTCGGCGAGGTACGGGAACCCGTGCTGGTCCTCGAACCCAGCTGCGCGGCAGCGCTCCGCACCGACCTGCCCGCCCTCCTCCCCGACGACCCCCGCGCGGCCGGCCTGGCGGCAGCCGTCCGCACCTTCGCCGAGACCCTGGAGGAGCACGCCCCGCACTGGCGGCCGCCCCGCCTCGACCGGCCCGTCGCCGGGCAGACCCACTGCCACCAGCACGCCGTCCTCGGCGACGCCGCCGACCGCCGGCTGCGCGAGCGCGCCGGGCTCACCGGGGAGCTCAGCGGCGGCTGCTGCGGCCTCGCGGGCAACTTCGGCTTCGAACCCGGCCACCACGCCGTCTCGGTGGCGTGTGCCGAGGAACAGCTGCTGCCGTCGCTGCGCGCCGCCGGGCCGGACGCCGCGGTCCTCGCGGACGGGTTCTCCTGCCGCACCCAGATCGCGCAGCTGTCCCCGGGCCACCGGGCCCGCCACCTGGCGGAGCTCCTGGCGGAGGCGCTGTAAGGCAGAACACTCCGGGACGGTCCTTACGCACCCCTTAGTCTGGATTCATGCCCGCACCCTCCTCGTCCCCGAAGACCACGACCACGACCCCCACCACGACCGCACCCGCCGCCTCCGCGCCCCCTTCCGCTCCGGCCTCCGCCCGGACCCGGTTCGGCCCGGTCGCGCTCGTGGTCTCGGCCGGGGTCTCGGTGCAGTTCGGGGCCGCCCTCGCGGTCACCCTCATGCCGAGGGCGGGCGCGGCCGGCGTGGTCACCCTGCGCCTCGCCGCGGCGGCGCTGGTGCTGCTGGTCGTGTGCCGGCCGAAGGTGCGCGGCTACACCCGCTCCGACTGGGGCACGGTCGTCGCCTTCGGCGTGGCCATGGCGGGCATGAACGGCCTCTTCTACCAGGCCATCGACCGCATCCCGCTCGGCCCGGCCGTGACCCTGGAGGTCCTCGGCCCGCTGGCCCTGTCCGTGATCGTCTCGCGCCGCCTGGTGAACCTGCTGTGGGCGGGCCTCGCCCTGGCCGGCGTGGTCCTGCTGTCCGGGCACGGCGGGGGCGGCTTCGGGTTCGGCTCCCTCGACCCGGCCGGTGCGGCCTTCGCGGTCGGAGCGGGCGCGATGTGGGCCGCGTACATCGTCTTCAGCGCCCGTACCGGCCGCCGCTTCCCGCAGGCCGACGGGCTGGCCCTGGCGATGGCGGTGGCGGCCGTGATCTCGCTGCCGCTGGGCGTGGTCGAGGCGGGCTCCGACCTCCTCGTCCCGAGCACCCTCGCCCTCGGCCTGGGCGTGGCGGTGCTGTCCTCCGTGCTCCCGTACACGCTGGAACTGCTCGCGCTGCGGCGGCTGCCCGCCCCGACCTTCGCGATCCTGATGAGCCTGGAACCGGCCATCGCGGCGAGCGCCGGGTTCCTGGTGCTGCACCAGGCGATGTCGGTGCTCGACGCCGCCGCCATCGCCCTGGTGATCGCGGCCAGCATGGGCGCGGTCCGCTCCCAGATCGGCAAGAAGGCGCAGGCGCAGGCGCAGGCGCTGTGAGCGCGGAGCCGCCCGGGCCGGGGCCGCTCTGTTGAACGGGTCCGGCGGCGCGGACGCTCGTGTCCGCCGCGTCCGCCGTGTCCGGATGTGACAGAGAGCCGTCATTGCGGCCATCGGGCGCGGCCGTGACCATGGACGCATGCCCACTCCCCACCGCGTCGTGATCGCGGTCTTCCCCGACGTCGACCTGCTCGACGTCACCGGCCCGGCCGAGGTCTTCGCCCTGGCCAACCGGGAGACCGGCGGCCGGGCGGGCTACGAGGTCCGCCTGGCGGCCCCCGCACCGGGCCCGGTCGTCACCTCGGCCGGGGTGCGGCTGCTGGCGGACCTGACCTTCGGGGAGGTCGGGGCCGCGGTGGACACGCTGCTGGTCCCCGGCGCGGTGGAACTCCGCCCCGACGGCCCGGTGGCCCGGGTCGACGACACCGTCGTGGAGTGGGTGCGGGACACCGCCCCGCACGCCCGGCGGATCGCGTCGGTGTGCGTGGGGGCGCACCTGCTCGCGGCCGCCGGGCTGCTGGACGGCCGGCGGGCGACCACGCACTGGTCGACCGCCGCGCAGCTCGCGGCCGACCACCCGCGGGTACGGGTCGACGCCGATCCGATCTTCGTCCGCTCCGGCCGGGTGTGGACGGGGGCGGGCATCAGCACCTGCATGGACCTGGCCCTCGCCCTCGTGGCCGAGGACCACGGCGAGGAGCTCGCGCTGGCCGTGGCCCGGCAGCTGGTGATGTACCTGAGGCGGCAGGGCGGCCAGAGCCAGTTCAGCGTGCCGCTCAGCAGCCCCGCGGCGGCCCGCCGGGACATCGACGAGCTGCGGGTGTTCGTCACCGAGCACCTCGACGGCGATCTGTCGGCGGCCGCGCTGGCCGGGCGGATGTGCCTGAGCGAGCGTCACTTCGCCCGGGTCTTCCGGCAGGAGACCGGCACCAGCCCGGCCGTGTACGTGGAGGCCGCCCGGGTCGAGGCGGCCCGCAGGCTGCTGGAGACCACCGACGAGCCGCTGGAGCGGATCGCGGCGGCCACCGGGCTCGGCTCGGTGGAAACCCTGCACCGCGCCTTCCGCAAGCAGATCAACACCACTCCGGCGACCTACCGGCGCCGGTTCCGCACCGCTTCCTGACCGCTTCTTCCTCTCCTTCCTCTCCTTCCTCTTCTTCCTCGAACGCTTCCCGATGCCCGGCACGCGAGCCCGGTGGCTTCGCCATGCCTTCGCACGTACCGAAAGGAACCCCTCCCATGACCGCCTCCAAGAGCCTGCGCGACGTCATAGGCCTCGACAACACGCTGCCCCGCCTCGGCGACAGCACCCTGATCCTGATCGACTTCCAGAACACCTACCGCTCCGGCGTGATGGCCCTCGAAGGCGCCGAAGAGGCCCTGGCCGCCGGGGCCCGGCTGCTCGCCGCCGCCCGTGCGGCCGGCACCCCGGTCATCCACGTCGCCGACGCCGGCTACGACCTCACCTCCGAGCTCGGTGCGATCAGCCCCGAAGTGGCGCCCGCCGAGGGCGAGCCGGTCGTGGTCAAGCGGGTCCCCAACGCCTTCCACGCCACCGAACTGGAGAAGACCCTGCGCGACCTGGGTGCCGGACCCGACCTGGTGCTGGCCGGGTTCATGACCCACATGTGCGTCACCTTCACCGCGCAGGGCGCCTTCAACCTCGGCTTCCGGCCCACCGTCGTCGCCGAGGCGACCGCCACCCGGTCCCTGGCCGCGCCCGACGGCACCCTCGTCCCCGCCGCCGCCCTCCAGACGGCCGCCCTGACCACCATCGCCGACGTCTTCGGCCCCGTGGCCCCCACCGTCGGGCACCTCGCCCCCTGACCTGCACGGGGGTCAGGCCAGGGGGAGGTCCAGGTAGGAGGGGGTGGGATCGGGGGAGGTGAACGCCAGCGTGGCACGGGGGAGGTTGGCGTCACCGTAGAAGGGGTCCCGCCCGGTCACCACCAGCATCACGCGGTGGCCGGGCGGGACGTCGTAGGCGGTGGCCTGGAGGTCGAGGTCGGCGCTGATCAGGCTGTCGGGGGCCGAGCCGAGGTCGCTGTACGGGGCGTGCGAGACCAGGCGCGCCGAACCGTCGGGCGCCAGGTCCAGCAGGTACGCGACGAACGAGGAGCCCGGGTTCGCGGCCCGGTAGGTGACGCGGAGCCGGGGGGTGCCGCGCAGCCGGGTGGTCTCCCGGGCGGGGGCGGAGGCCCAGACGGCGGCCACCGCACGGTCGATGTCGCCGGTCGGGTAGACCTTCGGCCGGCCCGCCAGCTCCGCGTACCCGGAGCGCACGAGCGCGTCGGCGACCCGCGCCGGGGTGTCCACCCCGCACACCACGCCGGCCGTCCAGCCCGGCTCGGGCAGGTCGGCCAGCTCGCCGCCTCCGGTGAGGTGGAGGCGGCGCGTCCGCCGGGTGAGGGCGTGCCAGGTCGGGTGGGGTTCGAGGGTCCGGCTCCACATCACCTCGGCGAGGACCTGCCCCTCGTCGGCGATGCCGTTGCCGATGTCCCTCAGGTGGTGGTCGAACCAGCGGTGGGCGTCGGTCCAGATCCGGTTCGGCAGGCCGAGCAGGCCGGTCGCCTCCGGGCCCGCGTGGTCGCCGAGGGAGAGGTCGAGGCGCTTGGGGCCGGTGAGTTCGTTGAACGTCTCCAGGGTCTGGTTGACGGGGAAGAGCGTCTCGTGCCAGGCGTGGGAGAGGAACACCGGTACGTGGCGCCGGTTGAGCTCCTTGACGTGGCTGAGGGGCGAGCGCTGCTCCGCCCACCGCAGGGTCTCCCCGGTCTCCCGGCCGGCCAGGACGTTCTCCAGGACCCGCTCGGTCCGCCGGCTCAGCCGGGCCCGGGCCGCGGCCGCGTACAGGGCCTGGACGGCGGAGGCGCGGGTGGTGGAGTTCTCGTAGAACACCTCCCCGAGGTCGCCCCACGCGCTGAGCGCCGCCACCGCGTCCACCCGGCTGTCGTGCGCGGCGACGAGCAGGGCGATGCCCGAGCCGTACGAGTGCCCGAGGATCCCGACTCTGGTGACGGGTCCGGCCGTGCGCTCCAGCAGGTGGTCCAGGGCGCGGCTGCCGTCGGCCACGTCGAGCGGCCCGGCGGCGTCCACCTGGCCCTCGGAGGCGGCGAACCCGCGGGCGGTGTAGGCGAGGACGTCGTAGCCGCGCGCCGCGAACACGCTGGCCTGGACGGCGTACAGCACCCAGCCCAGCTGCGTCCACGACGCGGGCATCACGACCACCGGGCGGGGCTCCGGGCCGGTGTGCCGCCACAGGGCGGCGTCGAGCAGGTCCCCGCCGGTGCCGGCCACCTTGCCGCGGCTGAAGACCGCGACGTCCCGTACGGCCTCCACCTCGGCGGCGCGCGCGGGCGGCAGTCCGGCGAGGTCGCCGCTCTCCAGGGCGGCGGCGAAGGCCGCGAGGGCGGTCGCGTCGAGTTCGGGATGGAGCGAGAAGGCTGCTGGATACACGGCGTTTCATCCTCGTCGTCGATGGGCGCGGACGTGTTCGGATGTGGCTGCGCGAGCGAGCGGAGCCCTCAGTATCGGGGCGCGGCCGGTGAAGGTTCCGTGGCTTCCCGGCGTACGGCCGGAATCACCCCGGCGGCGGGGAGGGCGTCGCCCGGGCGGGACGGGGGCAGGGGTCAACTCCGTTCCATGGCCATGGAGTTGGCGGGGGTGGCGGGAATCGGGCGGGCTTGGCGAAAATCATGCAAGCATGCTTGATTGTTTTAACGGAGGCTGCCAGTGTTCCCCTCACGCCGAGAGGGGAGCACGCCCGTGCCCGATCCGTCCGCCGTCGCCGTCTTCGTCGATCTCCGGGAGGAGGGTGGGGAACTCGACGCCCTGGTGGCCGAGTTGCCCGCCCCCGCATGGGCCCGCCCCACGCCCGCCGACGGCTGGAGCATCGCCCACCAGATCGCCCACCTGCACTGGACCGACCGGGCCGCGCTGCTCGCCCTCACCGACGCCGACGGCTTCGCCCGGCAGGCCGAGGAAGCCCTGAAGTCACCCGGCACCTTCGTCGACGAGGGCGCAGAGGAAGGGGCCCGACTGGCCCCCGCCGAACTGCTCGCCCACTGGCGCGAAGGCCGCCGCGCCCTCGACGCGGCGCTCGCCGCAGCCTCCCCCGGAGCCCGGTTCCCCTGGTACGGGCCCCCGATGAAGGCCGCCTCGATGGCCAGCGCCCGCCTGATGGAGACCTGGGCGCACGGCCAGGACGTCGCCGACGCCCTCGGCGTCCACCGGATCCCGACCGGCCGGCTGCGGCACGTCGCGCGGATCGGCGTACGGGCCCGCGACTACGCGTACGCCGTACGGGGACTGCCGCTGCCCGCCGGGGAGTTCCGGGTCGAGCTCGACGCCCCGGACGGCCGGGAGGTGTGGGCGTACGGGCCCGCCGACGCCCCGCAGCGCGTCACCGGTCCCGCCCTCGACTTCTGCCTCCTGGTCACCCAGCGCGCCCACCGCGCCGACCTCGCCCTCACCGCCACCGGCCCCGACGCCGACCGCTGGCTGGACCTCGCCCAGGCCTTCGCGGGCCCGGCGGGCCCCGGCCGCGCACCCCGGGGGGCCCGATGAGCCGCCGCCCGCTGCGCATCGGCAACGCCTCCGGCTTCTACGGGGACCGGCTCGGCGCCCTGCGCGAGATGCTGACCGGCGGCCCGCTGGACGTCCTGACCGGCGACTACCTGGCCGAGCTGACCATGCTCATCCTCGGCCGCGACCGCCTCAAGGACCCCGGCCTCGGCTACGCCAAGACCTTCCCGCGGCAGCTGGAGGACTGCCTGGGCCTCGCCCACGAGAAGGGCGTACGCATCGTCACGAACGCCGGCGGCCTGAACCCCGCCGCACTCGCCGACGCCGTACGGGAGCTGGCCGCCAAGGCGGGCGTGCCCGTCGCCGTCGCGCACGTCGAGGGCGACGACCTCATGCCGTACGAGGACGGCGCGCTCACCGCCAACGCCTACCTCGGCGGCGCGGGCATCACCGCCTGCCTGCGGGCCGGCGCGGACGTGGTCGTCACCGGCCGGGTCACGGACGCCGCCCTGGTCAGCGGCCCGGCCGCCTGGTGGTTCGACTGGGCCCCCGACGACCACGACCGGCTGGCGGGGGCGGTCGTCGCCGGACACGTCCTGGAATGCGGAACCCAGGCCACCGGTGGCAACTACTCCTTCTTCACCGCCCACGACGTGCGGCGCCCCGGCTTCCCGCTCGCGGAGATCTCCGAGGACGGCTCGGCGGTCATCACCAAACACCCCGGCACGGGCGGGGCCGTCACCTGTGGCACGGTCACCGCGCAGCTCCTGTACGAGACCCAGGGCGCGCGCTACCTCGGCCCCGACGTCACCGCCCGCCTCGACACCGTACGGCTGCGCCCCGACGGCGCCGACCGGGTACGGATCAGCGGGACCGTGGGGGAGCCGCCGCCGTCCACCCTCAAGGTGGGCGTGACACGCATCGGGGGCTGGCGCAACGAGATCGTCTTCGTCCTGACGGGCCTCGACATCGAGGCGAAGGCCGCCCTGGTGCGCGAACAGCTCGCCGGACCCCTCGCGGGGGTGGCCTCCGCCGACTGGACCCTGGCCCGGACCGACCACGAGGACGCCGCCACCGAGGAAACGGCCAGCGCCCTGCTCCGCCTGGTGGTCCGCGACCCGTCCCCCGACTGCGTGGGCCGCGCCCTGACCGCGTCGGCGGTGGAACTGGCCCTCGCCAGCTACCCGGGCTTCCACATCACCGCCCCACCGGGCCCGGCCCAGCCGTACGGCGTCTTCACCGCGAGCCTGATCCCAACCGAAACCGTCCCCCACGCGGCGGTCCTCCCCGACGGCACCCGCCTCCCCATCCCCGCTTCCCCGAACCCCGACGCGGTGCTGCACGGCATTCCAGCCCCGCCGGCGTTTGAGGCGCGGGGGTCCGGGGGCGGAGCCCCCGAAGGGGTCCGGGGCGTAGCCCCGCGGGGTTCTGGGGGCGTAGCCCTGCGGGGTTCTGGGGGCGGAGCCCCCGAAGGGGTCCGGGGCGCAGCACCCTGGGGTTC
>NZ_JBHWBP010000052.1:0-35462 GCF_042735575.1 Streptomyces sp. NPDC059564
GCCCGGCTCTCCGGCCGGGGACCGGTCCGCCGGCGGCTCGGGTCCCGGGCCGGGGCCAGGGGTCCGTCGCCCTGTCCCGGGTCCGGGCCGGTGCCGGTGCGCGGGGAAGCGCAGAACCCCCTCAGCCGGCGGAGCCCTCCGCGTCACCGCATTTCTTCCGCAGCGGAAATAAGTAGCCACACCTACCCGGGGAGTCCCCATGACCACCGTCACCACCCCCACCACCGTCACGAAGATCGGCGGCCGCATCGGGGCCGAGATCGGCGGCGTACGCCTCGGCGGCGACCTCGCCCCCGAGACCGTCGCCGAGATCCGCGCCGCGCTCCTCGCCCACAAGGTCGTCTTCTTCCGCGGCCAGGACCACCTCGACGAGGCCGGACACGAGGCCTTCGCCCAGCTGCTCGGCACCCCCGTCGCCCACCCCACCGTCCCCTCCGCCGACGGCCGTTACGCCCTCGGCATCGACTCCCACCACGGCGCCCGCGCCAACCAGTGGCACACCGACGTCACCTTCGTCCCCGCCTACCCCGCCTTCTCCATCCTCCGCGCCGTCACCATCCCCCCGTACGGCGGCAACACCCTCTGGGCCAACACCGCCACCGCCTACGCCCACCTCCCCGAGCCGCTCCGCGCCCTCGCCGACAGCCTGCGCGCCGTCCACTCCAACGAGTACGACTACGCCGCCCTGAAGCCGGACGCCCTCCCCGAGGCCCTCGCCCAGTACCGCGAGGTCTTCACCTCCACCACGTTCCTCACCGAGCACCCGGTGGTCCGCGTCCACCCCGAGACCGGCGAACGCACCCTGCTCCTCGGCAACTTCGTCCAGCGCCTGGGCGGCCTCACCGGCCGCGACTCCCGCACCCTCCTGGACCTCTTCCAGGCCCACATCGAGAGCCCCGAGAACACCGTCCGCTGGCAGTGGCGGACCGGCGACGTCGCGATCTGGGACAACCGCGCCACCCAGCACTACGGCGTCGACGACTCCGACGCCCACGAGCGCACCCTGCGCCGCGTCACCGTCGACGGCGACGTCCCCGTCGGCCCCGACGGCGCCCCCTCCCGCCTGATCAGCCCCGAAGCCGTCCCGGCGCCCGCCTTCGGCCCCGCCTCCGGAGCCTCCGGAGCGTCCGAAGCCGTCTGATCCCCGCCCCGCCCCGCCGCCGCCCAAGGAGCCCCCGTGCCCAAGCTGCTCGCCCTCACCGGCAGCCCCTCCAGCCACTCCCGCACCGCCGTCGTCGCCGACCACGTGCTGCGCCGCCTCTCCCACGCCGGGTTCGAGACCGCCCACCTCGCCATACGCGACCTCCCCGCCGCCGACCTGCTGTCCGCCCGCCGCGGCGAGCCGGAGATCCGCCGCGCCCTGGAGGCCGTCGCCGAAGCCGACGGCCTGGTCATCGCGACCCCGGTCTACAAGGCCTCGTACACCGGCCTGCTCAAGGCATTCCTCGACCTGCTCCCGCAGGACGGCCTGGCCGGCAAAACGGTTCTGCCCCTCGCCACCGGCGGCAGCCTCGCCCACGTCCTGACCATCGACTACGCCCTGCGCCCGGTCCTCGCCGCCCTCGGCGCCCGGCACGTCACCGCAGGCCGGTTCGTCCTGGACTCCTCCGTCGAGCGCGGCTCCGGCCCCGAACGGCTGCGCCCCGAGGCGGAACTGGACCTCTTCCAGGCCGTCGACGAGTTCTCCGAAGCCCTGCGCACCGCAGGCGCCACCGCCCTCACCCCCGCCCCCTGACCCGTACACAGCGAGAAGGACCCGTCATGCCCGCAGCCTCCGCCCCGACCATCCGCTCCCGGCGCCAGTTCCTCACCCTGCTCGGCATCTCGGCGGCCGCGGTGAGCTGCGGCACGGCCACCGCCACCGGACCGGGCCCCGGCTCCGGTTCCGGCTCGCAGGTCAAGACCCTGAAGTACCAGGGCGCCGTCGGCTCCGTCTCCCTCCCCGAACTCGCCGAGGACCTCGGCTACTTCGAGGACGTGAAGCTCGATTGGGTCGGCAACACCATCAGCGGCCCACAGGACATCCAGTCCGCCGCCACCGGCCAGACCCACTTCGGCAGCGCCTTCAACGGCGCCGTCATCAAGCTCGCCTCCACCAAGGCGCCGATCAAGGCAGTCATCTCCTCCTACGGCTCGGACCAGTACTCGTACGGCGGGTACTACGTCCTGGAGGACAGCCCGCTCCGCTCGGCCCGCGACCTGATCGGCAAGAAGGTCGGCATGAACACCCTGGGCGCCCACTACCAGGCGCTCCTCGACATCTACCTCAGCCGGGGCGGCCTCTCCAAGGCGGACGCGGCCAAGGTCGAGCCGCTCGTCGTGCCGCCCGTCAACACCGAGCAGTCGCTGCGGCAGAAGCAGATCGAGGTCGGGGTGCTCACCGGGGTCCTGCGCGACAAGGCCCTCGCGGCGGGCGGCATCCGGCCGCTGTTCACCGACGTCGAGCTGCTCGGCCCGTTCAGCGCCGGGACCTACATCATGACCGAGCGCTTCATCAAGCAGAACCCGGACACCGTACGGACCTTCGTGACCGGTGTGGGCAAGGCCATCGAGTGGTCCCGCACCACCCCGCGCGAGCAGGTCATCGCCCGGATGACGGAGATCGTCAAGAAGCGGGGCCGCAACGAGGACACCGCCACCCTGCAGTACTGGCACTCGTACGGGGTCGCCGAGACGGGCGGCCGGATCACCGACAAGTCCTTCCAGCTCTGGCTCGACTGGCTCGGCGAGCGCGGCGAGATCAAGCAGGGCCAGCTCAAGGCCGCCGACCTCTACACCAACGAGTTCAACGGCCAGGGAAAGGGCTGACGGGACATGGCGAAGATCGTGTTCGAAGGCGTGACCAAGACCTTCCCGACGAAGAACGCCAAGGGCCGGCCCGACGGCGGGCGGTTCACCGCCCTCGACGGCATCGACCTGGAGATCGGGGCCGGGGAGTTCGTGGTCGTCGTCGGCCCCAGCGGCTGCGGCAAGTCCACGCTCCTGGACCTGCTCGGCGGCCTCACCAGCCCCACCTCCGGCCGCATCCTGCTCGACGGCCGCCCGGTCACCGGGCCGGGCCTGGACCGGGGCATCGTCTTCCAGCAGTACGCGCTGCTGCCGTGGCGGACCGCGCTCGGCAACATCGAATTCGGCCTGGAGGCCACCGGCGTACCCCGCCGCCAACGTGCGGTGAAGGCCCGGGAGTTCCTGGACCTGGTCGGCCTCACCGGATTCGAGGACCGCCACCCGCACGAGCTCTCCGGCGGCATGCGCCAGCGGGTCGCCATCGCGCGCTCGCTCGCGTACGACCCGGACGTCCTGCTGATGGACGAACCGTTCGCCGCGCTCGACGCGCAGACCCGCGAGTCCCTCCAGGACGAACTGCGCCGCATCTGGCAGCGCACCGGCAAGACCGTCGTCTTCATCACGCACGGCATCGAGGAAGCCGTGTACCTCGGCCAGAAGGTGGCCGTCATCACCTCCCGCCCGGGCAGGGTCAAGGAGGTCGTCCCGGTCTCCTTCGGCGACCGGGCCACCGGGGCCACGGGCGAGGACCTGCGCTCCAGCCCGGAGTTCGCCCGCTACCGCCACGAGATCTGGACCCTGCTCCACGACGAGGTGGCCCGCGCGCAGCGTCTGGAGAAGGAAGAGGCCACCGCATGAGCACCGACATCAAGACCCCCGCCCCGACGCAGACACCGGCGGCGATCCCCACCACCCGCGGGCCCGCCCACCCGGCCGGGCCCGGAACGGCCCACCACCCGGCCGGCGAGCCGCCGGCCGCGAAGACCCCGCCCCGGCGCCCCGTCCGGGCCGCGGCCGCCACGGCACTGCGGTGGCTGCGCGCCGGCCTGCTGCGCTCGGCGGCCATCCTCCTCCTGCTCGCCGTGTGGGAGACGGCGCCCCGGGCCGGCCTGGTCGACGCCACCTTCCTGCCACCGGCCAGCGAGGTGGCCCGGGCCTGGTGGGAGCTGCTCGGCGACGGACAGCTCGGCGAGCACACCCGGGCCAGCCTCGCCCGCTCCTTCGGCGGGTTCGCCATCGCCGTGGTGGTCGCGGTCCCGCTGGGCCTGCTGATCGGCTGGTACCGGCCCGTCGCCGCGTTCCTCGGCCCGCTGCTGGAGCTGTTCCGCAACACGGCGGCCCTCGCGCTGCTGCCGGTGTTCGTGCTGCTGCTCGGCATCGGGGAGACCTCGAAGGTGTCGATCGTCGTCTACGCCTGCGTGTGGCCGATCCTGCTGAACACCATCAGCGCCGTCGGGAACGCCGACCCCACCCTGGTCCGGCTGGCCCGCTCGATGGACCTGTCCACCCCGCGGCTCTTCCAGAAGGTGATCCTGCCCTCGTCGGTGCCGTCGATCTTCACGGGGATCCGCCTCGCCGGAGCCGTGTCCATCCTCGTCCTCGTGGCCGCCGAGATGATCGGTGCCAAGGCGGGGCTGGGCTACCTGATCAACGCCTCGCAGTTCAACTTCGCGATCCCGCAGATGTACGCGGGCATCGTCACGATCTCCGCGATCGGCGTGGCCTTCAACCAGGTCCTGGTCACGATCGAACGCCGCCTGAGCCTCTGGCGCCTCCCCACCGCCTGAACCGGCCCGCCGGCCCGCCGGCCGCGCCCACCCACCACCCGCGGAGCCCTCCGCGTACACCCCAGGGAACAGACATGTCCGCACCCCGCACCCTCCACCTCAACGCCTTCCTCATGAACGCCGGCCACCACGACGCCGCCTGGCGGCACCCGGCGGCCAGCCCCGAACGCGTCACCGACCTGCGCTACTTCCAGGAACTGGCCCGCACCGCCGAGCGCGGCCGCCTCGACTCGATCTTCTTCGCCGACGGCCTCGCCCTCTGGGGCAAGGCCCGCCACAACGCCCTCGGCGGGTTCGAGCCGCTGACCCTGCTCTCCGCCATCGCCGCCGTCACCGAGCACATCGGGCTCATCGCGACCGTCTCCACCACCTTCAACGAGCCCTTCCACACCGCCCGCAAGTTCGCCTCGCTCGACCACATCAGCAACGGCCGCGCCGGCTGGAACATCGTCACCTCCGGCACCGTCGACGAGGCCCGCAACTTCAACCAGGACGAGCACCTGGAACACCGCCTGCGCTACGACCGCGCCCGCGAGTTCCTCGACGTGGCCACCAAGCTCTGGGACAGCTGGGAGGACGACGCGATCGTCCTCGACAAGGAGCGCGGCGTCTACGCCGACACCGACAGGCTCCACCCCGCCGCCCACCGCGGCGAGTACTTCGGCGTCGCCGGCCCGCTCAACGTCCCCCGCTCGCCCCAGGGGCACCCGCTCCTCGTCCAGGCGGGCTCCTCCGAGGACGGCAAGGAGTTCGCCGCCCAGTACGCGGAGGCCGTCTTCACCGCGCAGCAGACCCTCGCCGACGGCCAGACCTTCTACAAGGACCTCAAGTCCCGCCTGTCCCGCTACGGCCGCGCCGAGGACGAGCTCCTCGTGCTGCCCGGCATCGCCCCCGTCATCGGCTCCACCGAAGCCGAGGCGAAGGCCCTGGAACAGGAGCTCACCGACCTCCAGGTCCCCGAGTACGGCCTCGCGCAGCTCTCCGGCATGCTCGGTGTCGACCTCACCGGCGCCGACCTCGACGGTCCGCTGCCCGCCCTCCCCGAGGAGCGGGACATCAACGGCAACAAGAGCCGCTTCACGCTCGTCGCCGAGCTGGGCCGGCGTGACGGACTCACCCTGCGCCAGCTGATCGCCCGCCTCGGCGCCGGCCGCGGCCACCGCGTCTTCGCGGGCACCCCCGAGCAGATCGCCGACCAGCTGGAGGAGTGGTTCACGCAGGGCGCCGCCGACGGCTTCAACATCATGGCGCCCGTCCTGCCCACCGGCCTCACGGACTTCGTGGACCACGTCGTGCCGGTCCTCCAGCGCCGCGGCCTCTTCCGTACGCAGTACACGGGCGCGACCCTGCGCGAGAACTACGGCCTGCCGCGCCCCGCCAACCGGTACGCCCGGCAGCCCGTGTGATCCGGGGCGGCACGCGCGGGGCGGCGGGAGTGCGCAACTCCGGTCGCCCCGCTCCCGGTTCGCCTGCTCAGACGGAGAGGACGATCTTGCCGCGGGCCTGGCCCGTCGCGCTCAGCTCCCACGCCGAGGCGGCGTCGGCGAGCGGCAGGACGTGACCCACCTTGACGGTGATCCTGCCGGTGTCGGCGAGTTCCGCGAGCGCGGTGAGGTCGGCCGTCGAGGCGCGTGCCCAGATGTGCTTGGCCCCCTTGGAGCCGGCGTCGTTGTCGGCGACCGAGACCACCGGACCGCCCGGCCGGACGATCGACTGGAGCAGCTCCACGCCGCCCTCGCCGTAGAAGTCGAGGCCCACGTCGACGCCCTCGGGGGCCAGCTCCCGGACCCGCTCGGCCACGCCGTCCCCGTACAGCACCGGTTCGGCGCCCAGGGAGCGCAGGTAGTCGTGGTTGCGGGCGCTCGCGGTGCCGATGACCCGGGCGCCGAGCGAGACCGCGATCTGTACGCCGAGCGAACCGACGCCGCCCGCAGCCGAATGGATGACGACGGTCTGGCCCGCCGTGACGCCCGCGCGGGACACGGCCTGGTAGGAGGTCAGCCCGGCCAGCGGCAGGCCCGCGGCCTGCTCGAAGGTCAGCTCGCGGGGCTTGCGGGCGAGGGTGCGCACGGGGGCGGAGACCAGCTCGGCGTAGGTGCCCAGCTCCACCCATTCCTTGCGGACGTAGCCGTAGACCTCGTCGCCGACGGCGTAGTCGTAGGTGTCGGGGCCGACGGCCTCGACGATCCCGGCGACGTCCCAGCCGGGGATGACGGGATGGCGGACCTCGAGGACGTGCCCGAGGAATCCGGCGGCGAGCTTCCAGTCCACGGGGTTGACGCCGGCGGCCTTGACACGGACGAGCACCTCGCCGGGGCCGACCTTGGGTTCCGGTACCTCAACGAGTTCCAACTCGGTGGGAGTTCCGTACGTGCTGTAGGTGATTGCCTTCATGTACACCCCAACGATCCCGCTTCCGGGGGGTATTCCGGATGCGGCCGGCCCCCCGGGGTTCTCGAGGGATCCTCCAGCGCCCCTCAGGCGGGCAGCGTGTTGCGGTGCGAACGCCGCCGGGCCGCGCTGAGGAGGGCCTGGATCTGGGCGCCCGACTGCTCGACGTCGTCCAGCGGGGACGGGAACGGCAGCCGCACGTCCCGGTGCCCGCGCCGCTCCTCCAGTCGCAAGGTGATCCCGTACCGGTCCAGGGCGAGCGGCAGCGCGCGCAGGACGGCGGACGAGGGCGCGGGCTGCACCAGCCGCAGCAGCAGGGTGACGAGTTCGGGGTGGTCGTCGAGGAGGTGGGTGAGCATGCCCGCCTCGTACGGGGCGAGCGGGTCGGGCCAGGCCAGGTCCAGTTCCTCCAGCCCGATGTACGTGGTCCCGTCCGCGGTCTCCAGGATCGCCTGGCAGTACTCCACGCAGGTGCTGTCGCCGGGCGCGGAGCGCTCGTCGGCGTAGGGGGTGAGGAGCCGGCCCAGCACGGTGACGCGGGCGCGCACCCGGTCGCGTACGGGCGTCGGGGCGATGTCGGTGAACTCCAGCCGGATCGCGGGGCGGTCGTCGGGCAGCACGGAGGCGGGCTGTCCGGCGGCGGGCGCGGCGGGGTGCAGGTGCAGCCGGCCCAGCACGTCGGAGCCGTCGAGGTGGCGGACCTCGTGCCGCACGCCGTCGATGGCCACGGTCATGGAGTGCGCGGCGGCCAGTACGGACCGGACGCGCTCGGCGGCGGTCGGTGCGGTGGCGGCGGGCGTGGCCGGGGCGGGAGCGGCGGGGTCACCGGGCAGGCGCATGCGGAGGTCTCCGTCATCCGAAGAGGAGGTTAGGTATGCCTAACCTAACCTATTCGGTGCTGGGGGAGTACCCCGCGGGCCAGCCGGCCGAGGGCCTCGGCGATCCGTTCGGGCGGGAAGCCGAGGGCGTGCCGCTGGAACTGGTAGACCTCCGGCGCGAGCGGGCTCAGCAGGACGTCCACGCCGACGTCGGGGTCGGCGGCCCCGGCGTCCATGAGCAGGCTCCGGACATGGGCCCGCCAGCTCCGGTAGGTGCCGCGGCAGAACCGGTCCGGCCCCGGGGGGATGCCCAGGGCCAGCGGCAGGTGCCGCTCCAGGTGTTCGAGGGCGGCGGCGTAGAAGGCCGTCAGCCGCTCCGCCGGGGGCGCCCCGGGCCCGAGCGGCGGCGGACCGAAGGCGAGGCGGCCCTGGAGGATGCGCTCGTGCTCGTCGAGCAGCGCCGCCGCGACGGACGGCGGATCGGGGAAGCGGCGGTAGAGGGTGGCCCGGCCGACCCCGGCGGCCTTGGCTATCTGATCCATCGTCACCGACGACGGGTCCCGTTCCGTGAACAACTGCTCGGCCGCGGCCAGGATCTGGGCGCGGTTGCGGACCGCGTCCGCGCGCGGGCGGCCCCGACGGGCGGGGAACGGGCCGCCTGCCCCCGTCGCGGCGTGCCGGACGGGGCTGGCGCCTGCGATGTCGCGTACCGTGCGGACCTCGTCGCCATTGGTCATGGCGGCGACCCTACGTGCTTCGTGTCGGTGTTGGGCTGAACGGGTGAAACGCGAGAGGATGGGGGGATGCACATGAAGCGCACGGCCGAGGCGGCCCGGTGAGCAGGTACGACGTCACCGACGAACAGTGGGAGGGACTCGCGCAGGTGGTACCCCTGCGCAGTCGCAACGAATGGCCCTCCCGGGTGGACCACCGCACGATTCCGACGGCCCCCGGGGCGTCCGCGGCGGAACAGCGGCGCTTCGTGGTGATCCGGGTCCAGATCTTCGCCGACGCCCGGGAGGTGGCCGAGTACCTGATCGCGCAGATCCCGGTGCTGCTCGACCTCACCGGCGCGGACACCGAAGTGGCCAAGCGGATCCTCGACTTCAGCAGCGGTGTCGTGTTCGGGCTCGGCAGCGGGATGCACCGGGTCGACCGGAACGTCTTCCTGCTGGCGCCGGTCGGGACCGAGGTCGAGGGGATCGCGGCGGCGGCCGTCCCCCGATCGTAGGAAGGTCGCGGCGGCGGAACGGTTCGCCGTACCCGGGGGCGGCCCGGCGGACCGTACCGTCCGGCCATGGACGCCACCCTGGACGCGGCGCGGCCCTCCGCCACCGTCTCCTCCCTTGCCGATTCCCCCTCCTCTTGCGCTGATTCCCCTTCCGCTTCCACTTCCTTATCGGCGGGCGGCGGGGTGGCGGCGCGGCCCGCCGTCACCGAGCTGCGGCTGTCCGCCTTCGGGAGGCACCGCTCGGCGGTGTTCCCGCTGGGCCCCGTGACCCTGTTCGCCGGGGCGAGCGGCAGCGGCAAGTCCCAGGCCCTGGCCGCCTACGAGGCCCTCGCGCGGCTCGCCTCCGGGGCCTGCCTGGAGGAGGTCTTCCCGGATCCGCCGGCCCGGGTGCCCGAACGGGCCGTCCCCGACGCCGACGGGCGGCGCGGCTTCCGCCTCGGGTGCACGGTCGACGGCCCGGCCGGGTCCGTCCGCCTCGACCTCGCCGTCCAGGCCGAACCCGGGCTGCGGATCGTCGGCGAACGCCTCTCCCAGGACGGCGAGGTCCTGCTCGGCACCGCCCTGCGCGACCCGCGCCGGCGCTCCGTCCAGGCCGCCTGGCTCACCGGCGGCGCCATCGGCGTGACCCGCGCCCCACTGCCCGACGACCGGCTCGGCACCGCCCTGCTGCCGCTGCGCGTCGCCGGGGCCACCGCCGGGCAGCGCAGGGTGCTGGCCGCCGCCGAGCAGGTGGTGGTCGCGCTGCGCTCGGTGTTCCCGTGCGACCCCCGGCCCGGCCGGATGCGGGCCCCCGTCCCGCAGGCGGACGGCCGGCTGCGGGGCGACTGCGGGAACCTGGCCGACGTACTGCGCCGGACCCGCCACGAGTGCTCCACCCGGCACGCCCTGCTGGCCGCGGCGGCGCGGACCGGCTGCGCGGGACCGGTGACCGCCCTGGACGTCCGGACCGTGACCGGCACCGGCCCGGGGGCCCGGTCCGGCGGCGGGCTGGTGGCGGGCGTGCTAGACCGGGGCCCCGGCCGGCCCGCGACCGACCTCGGCCGGCTCGGCGCGGGCGAACTCCGCTTCCTCGCGCTGGCCCTCGTCCTGCTCACCGGGCCCGGGGTGCTGGAGGTGGACCCGGCCGCCGACGTGCTCGCCGCCCGGCAGGCGCTCACCGTGCTCGCCGACGGCCTCGACCGCGGCCTGGACCGGAGGCAGAGCGCCGAACTGCTCCGGCTGGCCCTGCTGTCCGGCGCACGCGGCCACGTCCGGCTGGCCGCGTCGGTCGGCGAGGACACCGCGGGAACCGCACGCGGGCTCCCGGGCGTCTCGGTGGTAGACCTGACCCCATGAGTACCGCCCCCAACGACGAGCCCGAACCCCCGCACGGTGAACGGCTGTACCAACTCCAGCGCCGACTGGCCGACTTCGCGGCCGCCCGGGACTGGGGCCCGTACCACACACCCAAGAACCTGGCCGTGGCCCTGAGCGTGGAGGCCGCCGAACTGGTCGAGATCTTCCAGTGGCTGACACCGGAACAGTCGGCCGCGATCATGGAGAAGCCCGAAAACGCACACCGGGTGGCCGATGAGGTGGCCGATGTGCTCGCGTACCTGCTGCAATTCTGTGAGGTTCTCGGGGTGGACGTGCTGGATGCGCTCGCCGCGAAGATCGAGAGGAACGAGGCCCGCTTCCCCGCGACCGGCGGTTCGAGCGCTGATCGTCACTCTTCGGAGTGATGGCGTCATCCACAACCATGTTTGTGTCCACAGATTTCCGAATACCCCTGGCTTTACTGGCTCGTTGCCTTCACTCTGGGTAGTGAAGGACGGCGGGATGTCGTGCGGACGGGGGACGGCATATGGATGCGGTACGGCTCATCGCGGCCGGCCGGCACGCGCTGGCACAGAGCGGGGCTGCGTGGGACATCGTGGGCGAGGCCTGGCAGGCCCAGGCGCTCGCACAGGGGATAGGGAGCTGGCTGGCGGTCACCGGGCCGCCGGAGCTGAGAGCGGAGGCACGGGGACTGGGGGAAGCGGGAGGCAGAGGCTGCGGGGTCATCGACCGGGCGGCGCTGCGCGGTGAGGGCAGCGCGCCCGAGCAGCCACCGCGAGCGGCGCGGCTGACGGAGCTGACCGATGTGCGGCAGGCGCTGCTCGGGCTGCAGGCGCTGCTCGGCGAGGTCGGCATAGCGCTCGTCGGAGTGGCCTGCGGGACGGACGACGAGGGCCTGTACTGGCAGTGCATAGAGTCGATCGACGCGGCCGACGAGTCGAGCGACCGGGTCCGCGCGCTGCTGCGGCGGATGACCGTACGGGAACGGGGGTCGGCCTCGGGCGTGGTCTGAGGCCGGTGGCCCGGGGGCCCCGCCGTGCACGACGGGACCCCCGTACGGTCAGAAGGCGCGGTCGGAGTGGCGCTCGCTCCCGTACGTGTAGCCGCCCGGGGAAACCGGCGCGGCGGGGGGAGTGCGGTCCGCGGAGTGCTGGAGATCGGCGTCGAGCTGCGACAGGTCGGCGTTCAGCGCCGCCATCAGTTCTTCCATCTGCTGGAGCAGGCCCTTCGGCGCGCCGCCCTGGGCGGGTACCGCGGACTCCTGACGTGCGTGGTCGTGCGCTGCCTGTCCGGTCTGTCCGGTCTGTCGGGGGGTCTCCGGCACGGACTCGTGGGACATGGCGGCCTCCTCGGCCCTGGCCCTTCCGATGCGGAAGGGGGCGGTGGACGCACCGGCGAGAAGCCGCCGGCGCGCGCGGGCCGGGCGGTCCGGCTCCGTCCGAGCCAACGATCCCCATCCGTGCTGGTCACTGGCGGGGCCGGGGGTGGACCTTCCGGTTGACACAGATTCACCCGGCAGGGGTCGGAGGGGCAGGATGGGGGGCATGGATCTTCGCATTTTCACCGAGCCCCAGCAGGGTGCCGACTACGAGACCCTCCTGACCGTCGCCAAGGCCACCGAGGACCTGGGCTTCGACGCGTTCTTCCGCTCCGACCACTACCTGCGGATGGGATCCGTCGACGGCCTCCCCGGCCCCACCGACGCCTGGATCACCCTCGCGGGCCTGGCCCGCGAGACCCGGCGGATCAGGCTGGGCACGCTCATGACGGCCGGTACCTTCCGGCTGCCCGGCGTGCTCGCGATCCAGGTCGCACAGGTCGACCAGATGTCCGGCGGCAGGATCGAACTCGGCCTGGGCGCGGGCTGGTTCGAGGAGGAACACAAGGCGTACGGGATCCCCTTCCCGGCGGAGCGGATGGCCCGGCTCGAGGAGCAGCTGGCCATCGTCACCGGCCTGTGGGCCACCGAGCCCGGCGCCACCTTCGACTACCGGGGCAAGCACTACCAGGTGGAGAACTCCCCGGCCCTGCCCAAGCCCGCCCAGGCCAAGGTGCCCGTCCTGGTCGGCGGCCACGGAGCCAAGCGGACCCCGCGCCTCGCCGCCCGGTACGCGGACGAGTTCAACATGCCGTTCGCGTCGGTCGCCGACAGCGAGCGGCAGTTCGGCCGGGTCCGGGAGGCCGCCGAGGAAGCGGGCCGCAAGGCCGGCGACCTGGTCTACTCCAACGCCCTGGTGGTGTGCGTGGGCAAGGACGACGCCGAGGTCGCCCGCCGGGCCGCCGCCATCGGCCGCGAGGTGGACGAGCTGAAGGCCAACGGCCTGGCGGGCTCCCCGGCCGAGGTCGTCGAGAAGATCGGCACCTACGCCGCCATCGGATCCTCCCGCGTCTACCTCCAGCTCCTCGACCTCGACGACCTCGACCACCTGGAGCTGATCTCCGCCCAGGTGCTCTCCCAGCTCGGCTAGGGGGAACGGAAGCCATGCCCCGCGCGACCGGCCCGCTCGCCGACGCCCTGGCCCGCAGGGCCGTCCTCCTGGACGGCGGGCTGAGCAACCAGCTCGCCGCCCAGGGCTGCGACCTGTCCGGCGGCCTCTGGACGGGCCGGGTGCTCGCCGAGCGCCCGGACCAGGTGGAGGCCGCCCACACGGCGTACGTCCGGGCCGGCGCCGAGGTGCTGATCACCGCGAGCTACCAGGTCGGGCACGACCCGGCGCTGCTGGAGCGGAGCGTCCGGGCCGCCGCCCGGGCCGCTCGGGCGGCGGACCACGAGGTGTGGGTGGCCGCCTCCGTCGGCCCGTACGGGGCGGTGCTCGCCGACGGCTCCGAGTACCGGGGCCGGTACGGGCTGAGCACCGCCCGGCTGGCCGCCTTCCACCGGCCCCGGATCGAGGCCCTGCGCGGGGCGGACGTCCTGGCCCTGGAAACCGTCCCGGACACCGACGAGGCCGAGGCCCTGCTGCGGGTCCTGGCCGGGACGGGCGCCCGGGCCTGGCTGAGCTACACCGTCGCCGCCGGCCGCACCCGGGCCGGCCAGCCCCTCGCCGAGGCCTTCGCCCTGGCGGCCGCCGCACCCGAGGTGATCGCGGTCGGCGTCAACTGCTGCGATCCGGCCGATGTGCTGCCCGCCCTGGAGGCGGCGGCCGCCGTTACCGCGAAACCCCTGCTGGCCTACCCCAACGACGGCTCCGTCTGGGACGCCGCCACCCGCACCTGGCACCCCCCGCCCGCCCCCGCCCCCTGGAACGTCCCGGCCTGGCGCGCGGCGGGCGCCCGCCTCATCGGCGGCTGCTGCCGCGTCGGCCCGGACACCGTCGCCTCCCTGCGCACCCGCCTCACCTGACCCGACCGGGGCAGCGAGCCCGTCGGGCCTCCGTGGGGCGGGCCGTGGGGCGGCCCGTGGGGCGGCCCGAAAACCAGGGGCGCCGGACCGTGCCCGTGGATGAGAATCGGCCGTGTGTTCCTGACGATCTCCACCACCGGTACCCCTGAACGACCCGCCACCGACCTGGGCTTCCTGCTGCACAAGCATCCCGGGAAGGCGCAGGAGTTCTCCACCTCCCACGGCACCGCCCACGTGTTCTACCCCGAGGCCACGGCCGAGCGGTGCACGGCGGCCCTGCTGCTGGAGGTGGATCCCGTCGCACTCGTGCGGCGCGGCCACGGCAAGGGCCGGGGCGGAGCACCCGACGCGGCGCTCGCGCAGTACGTCAACGACCGCCCGTACGCCGCCTCCTCCCTGCTCGCCGTCGCGCTCAGCGGGGTCTTCCGCAGCGCCCTGGCCGGCCGGTGCACGGCCCGGCCCGACCTGCCGGAGCAGCCGCGTCCGCTGCGCGTCGAGATCCCGGCCCTGCCCGCCCGCGGCGGCGCGGAGCTGGTCCACCGGCTGTTCGGCCCGCTGGGCTGGGCCTCCGTACGCACCGAGCCCGTCGCCCTGGACGAACGTTTCCCCGAGTGGGGCGACAGCCGCTACGTACGGCTCGTCCTGGAAGGCGAGCTGAAGCTCGACGACGCCCTGCGCCAGCTGTACGTGCTGCTGCCCGTGCTCGACGACGCCAAGCACTACTGGATCGCCCCCGACGAGGTCGACAAGCTGCTGCGCGCCGGAGACGGCTGGCTGGCCGCGCACCCCGAGCACGCCCTCATCGCCGCCCGCTACCTGGCCCGGCACAAGCGGCTCACCCAGAACGCCATCGAGCGCCTGGAACTGGCCCGCCTCGCCGAGGCCGACGGCAGCGAGGCCGAAGAGCTCGACAACGCCGTGGACGAGTCCCCGGACGCCGAGGAGCGGTCCGTGCCGCTCGCGGTGCGGCGGCGCGAGGCGGTCCTCGCCGCGCTGCGCACCGCCGGCGCGGCCCGGGTCCTCGACCTCGGCTGCGGGCAGGGCCAGCTGGTGCAGGCCCTCCTCAAGGACGTCTCCTTCACGGAGATCGTCGGCGTCGACGTGTCGATGAGGGCGCTGGCCACGGCCGCCCGGCGGCTGCGCCTGGAGCGGATGGGGGAGCGCCAGAGTTCCCGCGTCACCCTGCTCCAGGGCTCGCTCGCGTACACCGACAAGCGGCTGGCCGGGTACGACGCCGCCGTGCTCAGCGAGGTGATCGAGCACCTGGACCTGCCCCGGCTGCCCGCGCTGGAGTACGCCGTCTTCGGCGCGGCCCGCCCGCGCACGGTCCTCGTGACCACCCCGAACGTCGAGTACAACGTCCGCTGGGAGTCGCTGCCCGCCGGGCACGTCCGGCACCGCGACCACCGCTTCGAGTGGACCCGGGAGGAGTTCCGCGCCTGGGCCGGGCAGGTGGCCGCGAAGTACGGCTACACCGTCGCGTACGTGCCCGTCGGCGACGACGACCCCGAGGTGGGGCCGCCGACCCAGATGGCCGTCTTCACCACCGCCACCGACACCCCGAAGGAGGGCGAGGCAGCATGACCACCCCCACCACCCACCGCGTACTTCCCGTCACCGACCTGTCCCTCGTCGTCCTGATCGGGGCCACCGGATCGGGCAAGTCGACCTTCGCCCGCAAGCACTTCAAGCCCACCGAGGTCCTCTCCTCCGACTACTGCCGGGGCCTGGTCGCCGACGACGAGAACGACCAGAGCGCCAGCAAGGACGCCTTCGAGGTCCTGCACCACATCGCGGGCAAGCGGCTCGCCGCCGGACGCCTGACCGTCGTGGACGCCACCAGCGTCCAGGCCGAGTCCCGCCGCCAGCTCGTCAAGCTCGCCCGCGAGCACGACGTGCTGCCCATCGCGATCGTCCTCGACATGCCCGAGGCCGTCTGCGCCGAACGCAACGCCACCCGCCCGGACCGGGCCGGACTGCCCCGCCGCGTCATCCAGCGCCACCGCTCCGAACTGCGCCGCTCGCTGCGCGGTCTGGAGCGCGAGGGGTTCCGCAAGGTCCACGTCCTGCGCACGGTCGAGGAGGCCGAATCCGCCGAGGTCGTACTGGAGAAGCGGTTCAACGACCTCACCCACCTCACCGGCCCCTTCGACATCGTCGGTGACATCCACGGCTGTGCGTCCGAGCTGGAGACCCTGCTCGCCAAGCTCGGTTACGAGGACGGCGTCCACCCCGCCGGGCGCACCGCCGTCTTCGTCGGCGACCTCGTCGACCGCGGCCCGGACAGCCCCGGCGTCCTGCGCCGGGTGATGGGCATGGTCAAGTCCGGCAACGCCCTGTGCGTGCCCGGGAACCACGAGAACAAGCTCGGCCGTTACCTCAAGGGCTCGAAGGTCCAGCAGACCCACGGCCTCGCCGAGACGGTCGAGCAGCTCGGGCGCGAGTCCGACGAGTTCGTGCGGGAGGTACGGGAGTTCATTGCCGGCCTGGTCAGCCACTACGTCCTCGACGGCGGCCGGCTGGTGGTCTGTCACGCCGGGCTGCCCGAGAAGTACCACGGCCGCACCTCCGGCCGGGTCCGTTCGCACGCCCTCTACGGGGAGACCACCGGCGAGACCGACGAGTTCGGCCTGCCCGTGCGCTACCCGTGGGCCGAGGACTACCGGGGCAAGGCCGTCGTGGTGTACGGCCACACCCCGGTCCCGGACACCACCTGGATCAACAACACCATCTGCCTCGACACCGGCGCCGTCTTCGGCGGCCGGATGACCGCCCTGCGCTGGCCCGAGCGCGAACTGGTCGACGTACCGGCCGAGAAGGTCTGGTACGAGCCGGTCAAGCCGCTCGCCGCCGAGGCGCCGGGGGCTGCTGCATTGGATTGGTCACAGGGCGGGCGTCCGCTGGACCTGGCCGACGTGCACGGCCGCCGGGTCGTGGAGACCCGCCACCTGGGCAACGTGGGCGTCCGCGAGGAGAACGCGGCGGCCGCGCTGGAGGTCATGAGCCGCTTCGCGGTGGACCCCCGGCTGGTGCCCTACCTCCCGCCGACCATGGCCCCGACGGCCACCTCCCGCGAGGAGGGCCACCTGGAGCACCCCGCCGAGGCCTTCGCGCAGTACCGCGCCGACGGCATCGGGCGGGTGGTGTGCGAGGAGAAGCACATGGGCTCCCGCGCCACCGTCCTGCTCTGCCGGGACGCCGACGCGGCCCGCGAGCGGTTCGGCGTGGACAGCGCGGTCACCGGCTCCCTCTACACCCGCACCGGGCGGCCCTTCTTCCAGGACCCCGCGGTCACCGAGGAGTTCCTCGCCCGGCTGCGCACGGCCGTCGACGGCGCCGGGCTCTGGGAGGAGCTCGACACGGACTGGCTGCTGCTCGACGGGGAACTGCTGCCCTGGTCGCTGAAGTCCACCGGCCTGCTGCGCAACCAGTACGCCGCCGTGGGCGCGGCCGCGCGAGCCGTCTTCCCGGACGCCCTCGCCGCCCTGGAGGCGGCCACGGCCCGGGGCGTGGAGACCGGCGCCCTGCTGGAGCGCCAGCGCGGCCGGGCCACCGACGCCGCCGCCTTCACCGAGGCGTACCGGCGCTACTGCTGGACCACCGACGGGCTGGACGGCGTACGGTTCGCGCCGTTCCAGCTGCTCGCGGCGGCGGGCCGCTCGCTGGCCCCCGTACCGCACGACGAGCAGCTGGCGTGGCTGGACCGGCTGGCCGACGCCGACGAACGGGCCGCGGCCGACGGGTCCGCAGCCCCGCTGCTGCGGCGCACCGGACGGGTCTTCGTCGACACCGGGGACGAGGACTCCGTGCGGGCCGGCACCGACTGGTGGCTGGAACTGACCGCCGCCGGCGGTGAGGGCATGGTCGTCAAACCGCTCCAGGCGTACGCCCGGGACGGCAAGGGACGCCTCGTCCAGCCGGGGGTGAAGGTGCGCGGGCGCGAGTACCTGCGGATCATCTACGGTCCGGAGTACACGCGTCCGGAGCACCTGGAGAAGCTGCGCCAGCGCTTCCTCGGGCACAAGCGCTCGCTCGCCCTGCGCGAGTACGCGCTCGGGCTGGAGGCGCTGGACCGGCTGGCGGCGGGGGAGCCGCTGTGGCGGGTCCACGAGCCGGTGTTCGCCGTCCTCGCCCTCGAATCGGAGCCGGTCGACCCCCGGCTGTGATCCCTCCCGCGCAGCACGCGCCGTAAAGCGGCGGCCCCCGTACGGCCTGGAATTAGGTCGTATGGGGGAACTTTCGCGGTGAAGTCCGGGGAAACCACCGGCGGGATCGTTCATCCAGGGCAGCGGAATGTCCGCGACCCTGGAAGGACGGAACGTCACCTATGAAGATGACCGCGCGCGGAAGCATTGCGGCGCTCATGACCTGTATGGCCGCGGCGGGTGCGGCCACCCCGGCCGTGGCCGACTCGGTTCCGGTGGGAGTGCCGCTGGAGGCGGTGGAGACCACGCTGGGCGTGCCCGTCCCGCACGTCGCCACCGCGGTTCCGGTGCCGGTCGTCGGAGCCCCCGAGGCGCCCCGCCACCACAAGGGCGACATGCTCCCGACCCCACTGCTCCCGGTGGTCCCCATCGCCACCGACCTCGGCGCCACCAAGCTCACCTCCCCGGTGCCCAACCTCCTGGGCGCTCCCGAGACGGACGGCGAGGGTTCCCTGGAGTCCCCGGACACCACCCTGGTCACCCGGAGCCCCGGCGCGGTCGTCGGTTCCCCGCTGACGATGCCGGACGGCAGCAACTTCGGGCTCCCGAACCTGACCACGCCCAAACTGGGCCTGATCGCCCCGGATGTGGTCGGCACTCCGACGGCACTTCTCGGCCTGCGCTGAGCCCGCGGAGCCGACGGCAGGTCAAAAAGCCGTTCGGTCTGGGAACGTGTAGGGCATGGGATTCCATGTCGACTCCGAGACCGGGCGGCTTCGCCGCGTCATCCTCCACCGGCCCGACCTCGAGCTGAAGCGGCTGACACCGAGCAACAAGGACGCCCTGCTCTTCGACGACGTGCTGTGGGTGCGCCGGGCCCGTCAGGAACACGACGGGTTCGCGGACGTGCTCCGCGACCGGGGGGTCGCCGTCCACCTCTTCGGGGACCTGCTGGAGGAGTCCCTCGACATCCCCGAGGCGAGACACCTCGTACTGGACCGGGTCTTCGACGAGAAGGAGTACGGACCCCTCGCCACCGACCACCTGCGGTCGGTCTTCGACGGGCTGTCCTCGGCCGACCTCGCGGAGGCGCTGGTCGGCGGCATGACCAAGCGGGAGTTCCTGGAGCGGCACGCCGAGCCGGTGTCGGTGCGCTTCCACGCGCTGGACATGGACGGCTTCCTGCTGGGGCCGCTGCCCAACCACCTCTTCACCCGCGACACCTCCGCCTGGATCTACGACGGGGTGTCGATCAACGCGATGCGCTGGCCGGCCCGGCAGCGCGAGACCGTGCACTTCGAGGCGATCTACAAGCACCACCCGCTCTTCACCGGCTCCGGCGCCTTCCACTACTGGTCGCAGGGGCAGGTGGACTACCCCTCCACCATCGAGGGCGGGGACGTGCTGGTCATCGGCAACGGCGCCGTGCTGATCGGGATGAGCGAGCGGACCACCCCGCAGGCGGTGGAGATGCTCGCGCGGGGCCTGTTCGCGGCGGGCTCGGCGACGGCCATCGTGGCGCTGGACATGCCCAAACGGCGCGCCTTCATGCACCTCGACACGGTGATGACCATGGTCGACGCGGACACCTTCACCCAGTACGCGGGCCTCGGCATGCTGCGCTCCTACACGATCCGGCCCGGCGAGCGGCCCGGCGAGCTCCGGGTGAGCGACCACCCGGCGGACCACATGCACCGGGCGATCGCGGCCGCGCTCGGGATGGAGCGGATCCGGGTGCTGACGGCCACGCAGGACGTGCACTCGGCGGAGCGCGAACAGTGGGACGACGGCTGCAACGTGCTGGCGGTCGAGCCGGGGGTGGTCGTCGCGTACGAGCGGAACGTCACCACCAACACCCACCTGCGCAAGGAGGGCATCGAGGTCATCGAGATCCCGGGCAGCGAGCTGGGACGGGGGCGGGGCGGACCGCGGTGCATGAGCTGCCCGGTGGAGCGGGACGCGGTGTGACGGGCCGGGGTGTGACGCACCGGGGTCCCGTGTGACATGCGGGCAGGCTGTATATCAATGCAGAGGATCGTATAGACTTCCAGTATCCCCTGTCAGCGTCCCCTGTCAGCACCCCTCTGGAGTGTCCCCCATGGCCACCGACCTCTTCGGCCGCAGTTTCCTCAAGGAGCTCGACTTCACCGCCGCCGAGTTCCGCGGCCTCGTCGAGCTCGCCGCCGAACTCAAGGCGGCGAAGAAGGCCGGGACCGAGCAGCGCCGCCTCCAGGGGAAGAACATCGCGCTGATCTTCGAGAAGACCTCGACGCGCACCCGCTGCGCCTTCGAGGTCGCCGCCGCCGACCAGGGCGCCCACACGGTCTACCTCGACCCCGCCGGATCCCAGATGGGCCACAAGGAATCCGTCCGGGACACGGCCCGCGTGCTGGGCCGGATGTTCGACGGCATCGAGTACCGGGGCGACAGCCAGGAAGCGGTCGAGGAGCTCGCCGCGCACGCCGGTGTCCCCGTCTTCAACGGTCTCACCGACGACTGGCACCCCACCCAGATGCTGGCCGACGTGCTCACCATGACCGAGCACAGCACCAAGCCGCTGGACGACCTCGCCTTCGCCTACCTCGGCGACGCCCGCTTCAACATGGGCAACTCCTATCTCGTCACCGGCGCCCTGCTCGGCATGGACGTACGGATCGTCGCGCCCGAGTCCTACTGGCCGGCCGAAGCCGTCGTGGCGCGGGCCCGGGAGCTGGCCGCCGTCAGCGGGGCGCGGATCACCCTGACCGAGGAGGTCGCGGAGGGCGTCGCGCAGGCCGACTTCGTGGCCACGGACGTCTGGGTCTCGATGGGGGAGCCCAAGGAGGTCTGGGACGAGCGGATCACCGCCCTGGCCCCGTACGCCGTCACCATGGACGTGCTGCGTGCGACCGGGAACCCGGACGTGAAGTTCATGCACTGCCTGCCCGCCTATCACGACCTGGGCACCAAGGTGGCCCGCGAGGTCCACGAGCGGCACGGGCTGGACTCGCTGGAGGTCACGGACGAGGTGTTCGAGTCGGCGCACTCCGTCGTCTTCGACGAGGCCGAGAACCGGCTGCACACCATCAAGGCCGTCCTCGTGGCGCTGATGGCGAAACCGTAAGCGGCCTCGGGTTCCGCCGCGGTGCGCTCGCGCGGCCGCGCCGTCAGACGGTGGCGGCGCGGGCCGGCAGGGTGAACCAGACGGCCTTGCCGTGCTCGGTGCGCCGGTGGCCGCAGGCGGAGCTCAGGGCGCGGATCAGCAGCAGGCCGCGGCCGTGCTCCTGCCAGGGGTCCGGGTGGGTGTCGTCGGGGCGGGCGACGAGATCGCCGGGCGGATGCGGGTCCCCGTCGTGCACCTCGACCTGGCAGCCGTTCGCCAGCAGCTCCACGACCAGCTCGATCGGAGCGCCCCCGGCGGTGTGCTCGACGGCGTTGGCGACCAGCTCGGCGGTCAGCAGCTCGGCGGTGTCGCTGTCGGCGCAGGGCTCGACGTCCGTGAGGGCGGTACGGACCAGGGCGCGGGCGATGGGCACGGCGGCGGTCGTGTGGGGGAGGGCGATCCGCCAGGCGGAGGCGTCGGGCAAGGGGGTCCGTCCGTTCCGGGGGTCGTGGCGGAGGGGTGCGTGCGGGTGCGATCCGGGGTGTTTCCGGTGCGTTCCGGTGCGTTCTGGTGAAGCGGAGGGGAAATCCCGCTTTCAACGATACGAAGTGGAATTCCGGCTCCGTAGGGCACCCCGGCGGAATGGCGGCGCGAGCGGATCGGACTCCCCCTGTTGTCGCGCTTCCGTGACGGTGGTCACCAGACGGTGATACCGTCGTTTCCGTGAGCCCCTTCACCGGTTCCACCCCATCGACAGGACAGTGGCGCCACCTGCGGGTGACCCGGCAGGACGGCGTGGCCACCGTCACCCTCGACCGCCCCGAGAAGCTGAACGCGCTCACCTTCGGCGCCTACGCCGACCTGCGCGACCTGCTCGCCGAACTGTCCCGCGAACGTTCCGTACGCGCCCTCGTGCTCGCCGGCGAGGGCCGGGGCTTCTGCTCCGGCGGGGACGTGGACGAGATCATCGGCGCCACCCTCGCCATGGACACGGCCCAGCTCCTCGACTTCAACCGGATGACCGGGCAGGTGGTCCGGGCCGTCCGCGAATGCCCCTTCCCGGTGATCGCCGCCGTGCACGGGGTGGCCGCCGGCGCCGGGGCGGTGCTCGCCCTCGCCGCCGACTTCCGGATCGCCGACCCCACCGCCCGCTTCGCCTTCCTCTTCACCCGGGTCGGCCTCTCCGGCGGGGACATGGGCGCCGCCTACCTGCTGCCCCGGGTCGTCGGCCTCGGCCACGCCACCCGGCTGCTGATGCTCGGAGAACCCGTACACGCGGCGGAGGCGGAGCGGATCGGCCTGCTCAGCGAGCTCGTCGACGAGGGCAAGGCCGACACCCGGGCCGCCGAACTCGCCGCCCGCCTCGCCGCCGGACCCGCCCTCGCCCACGCCCAGACCAAGGCCCTGCTGACGGCGGAGCTCGACATGCCGCTGGCCGCCTCGGTCGAACTCGACGCCAACACCCAGGCGCTGCTGATGCACGGCGAGGACTACGCGGAGTTCCACGCGGCCTTCACCGGGAAGCGGCCGCCGCAGTGGAAGGGCAGGTAGCGCCATGCGGGTCGCCGTCGCGGGCGGGGGACCGGGGGGACTGTACGCCGCCACACTGCTGGCACGGCAGGGACACCAGGTAGAGGTCTGGGAGCGCAACGCCGCGGACGACACCTTCGGGTTCGGCGTCGTGCTCTCCGACGAGACCCTGGGCGGCATCGAACGCGCCGACACCGTCGTCCACGCCGCCCTCGGCGCCGAGTTCGTGCGCTGGGACGACGTGGAGGTCGTCCACCGGGGCCGGCTGCTCACCTCCGGCGGCCACGGTTTCGCCGCACTCGGCCGGCGCAGGCTGCTGGAGATCCTGCACGAGCGCTGCACGAGCCTCGGGGTCCGCCTCCGCTTCCGCTCCACGGCGCCCGACGCGTGGGAACTGGCGAAGACGTACGACCTGGTGGTGGCCGCGGACGGGGTGCACAGCGCGACCCGGGAGAGCGGTGCCGCCCACTTCCGCCCCACCGTCACCGAGGGCCGCTGCCGGTACGTCTGGCTGGCCGCCGACTTCGCCTTCGACGCCTTCCGCTTCGAGATCGCGGAGACCGAGCACGGGGTGATGCAGCTGCACGCCTATCCGTACTCCGCCGACTCCTCGACCGTGATCGTCGAGATGCGGGAGGAGGTGTGGCGGGCCTCCGGCCTCGACCTGTGCGACGAGGAAGAGTCCGCCTCGCGGTGCGCCAAGATCTTCGCCGAGGCGCTGCGCGGACGGCCGCTGCGCGGGAACCGCTCCGCCTGGACCCGCTTCCGCACCGTCGTCAACGGGCGCTGGTCGCACGGGAACGTGGTCCTGCTCGGCGACGCCGCGCACACGGCCCACTTCTCCATCGGCTCCGGCACCAAACTCGCCGTCGAGGACGCGCTCGCGCTCGCCGAGGCCCTGTCCGAGGTGTCGCCGGCCGGGCTGGCCGACGCCCTGGCGGCGTACGAGACGGCGCGGCGGCCCGCCGTGGCCAGCACCCAGCGGGCGGCCGCGGCCAGCATGCGGTGGTTCGAGGAGATCGAGGGCTACGTCGGCCAGCCCGCCCGGCAGTTCGCCTTCAACCTGCTGACCCGCAGCCGGCGCGTGACGCACGAGAACCTGCGGCTGCGCGACGCCCGCTTCACGCGGGCGGTGGAGCGGGACTTCGGGTGCGGGGAGGAGGGCGACGCGGTCGGTGGGCATGTCGGCGGGGCGGTCGGTGGGGCGGGCAGCGGGGCGGTCGGTGGGGCGGGCAGCGGGGAGGTCGGTGGGGCGGCCGGTGGGGCGGGCGGTTCGGGAACCCCGCCGATGTTCACGCCGTTCACCCTGCGGGGCCTGACCCTGCGCAACCGGGTGGTCGTCGCACCCATGGACATGTACTCGGCACAGGACGGGGTGCCGGGCGACTTCCACCTGGTGCACCTGGGCCAGCGTGCCCTGGGCGGGGCCGGGCTGGTCATGACGGAGATGGTGTGCGTCAGCCCCGAAGGCCGGATCACCCCGGGCTGCGCGGGCCTGTGGACGGCGGAGCAGACGGCCGCCTGGAAGCGGATCGCCGACTTCGTCCACACCTCCGCGCCCGGCACCGCCCTCGGCGTGCAGCTCGGGCACGCGGGGCGCAAGGGTTCGACGCGGGTCATGTGGGAGGGCATGGACGAGCCGCTGCCCGAGGGCAACTGGCCGCTGGTCGCCGCCTCCGCACTGCCCTACAAACCCGGCGTGTCCGCCGTTCCGCGCGCCCTGACCACCGCCGACCTCGCCGCGATCCGCTCCGACTTCGCGGCGGCCGCCGCACGGGCGGCGCAGAGCGGGTTCGACCTCCTCGAACTGCACTGCGCGCACGGCTACCTGCTGTCCGGGTTCCTGTCCCCGCTCACCAACCACCGCGACGACGCCTACGGCGGCCCCCTGGAGAACCGGCTGCGCTTCCCGCTGGAGGTCTTCGACGCGGTCCGTGCGGTCTGGCCCGAGGAGCGCCCGATGACGGTCCGGATCTCGGCCGCCGACTGGGCGCCCGGCGGCACCACGCCCGAGGACGCGCAGGGCATCGCCGCCGCCTTCGCCGCCCACGGCGCGGACGCCGTCCACGTGTCCACGGGGCAGGTCGTGGCCGACGAGGACCCGGAGTTCGGGCGTTCCTACCAGACCCCCTACGCCGACCGGATCCGCAACGCGCTGGGCGTCCCCGTCATCGCCGTCGGCGCCATCTCCTCCTGGGACGACGTCAACTCCCTGCTGCTGGCCGGGCGCGCCGACCTGTGCGCGGTCGGCCGTCCGCACCTGTACGACCCGCACTGGACCCTGCACGCGGCGGCCGACCAGGGGTACGAGGGCCCGGGCGCGCAGTGGCCCGCTCCGTACCGGGCGGGCAGCCGCAGGCCGCCGGCCGGGAAGGGGTAGTCAGAGCGCCTCCAGGCGGACCCGGTCTTCGACCGGGGCGTAGCCGAGGCGCTGGTAGACGTCGTTGCTGGTGGGGTTCGCGAGGTCGGTGAACAGCAGCACCTCGCGTGCGCCGGTCGCGTACGCGGCTCCGCTCGCCGCGTGCGTGACCCCGGCGGCGTAGCCGCGGCCCCGGGCGGCGGGTGGGGTGTAGACGGGGCCGACGCGGCAGGCGCCGCCGAGGGGGCGGGAGAACCCGGCCAGGGACACCGGGCGGCCCGCGTCCTCCCAGAGCAGGATGCCGCCGTACGAGAGCCGGTCGCGCAGGGCGGCTTCGGAGGCACGTCCGGGCTGCTCCGTCTCCCGGTTGAACGCCTCGGTCCAGTTCAGCAGCAGGGGCAGGTCCGCCTCGGCCGCGAGCCGGACGCGCCCGGACGGGGCCGGGTCCGGGGCGGTCAGGGCGCCGAGCCGGTAGAGCCGGGTCTCCTCCACCACCCGGGCCGGCCTGCCCCAGGCGGCGGCCAGCGCGCGGGCGTCCGCGCGGCGGGCGTTGACCGCGGTGACCGGCGCGAGCAGGGGCTCGGTGGCGAGGTGCCGGCCGAGGGCCCGGACGGCCTCGGGGGGCAGGGTGCCGAGCAGCAGCGGGAACGGCGGGGTGCGCAGCAGGGCCCCGGCGACGGCCGCGTCGGGGCCGGTCCACCAGCCGAAGACGGGGTCGGCGGAGCCGCGGGCGTGGGGGCCGCGCCGCTCCAGGGAGTCGGTGACGGTCAGCAGGAGGGTGTTGGCCACGGGCCGCGCCGCCACCGCCGGGCGTGCGAGGGCCAGATAGGCCGCCAGATCGGTTCCGAAGGTCCACGTCATGCTCCATCGTGGCGGGCGCCGGGACACGGACGCACCCGGATTTCCGGGCGCCTGGCTCGGGTGGGGAGCCCTTCGGCCGGGGCCCTCCTCGTGCCGGGTGCCGTCTTCCCCGGGTCGCGCCGCCGTCTCCCCCGCGTGGGGGAGACGGTCCCCTCGCGTGGGGGAGGCCGGGGCCTCGTGGCGCTGGGACCTTGGGTATGCGGGGATTTCCGCACACGGGTCAGCCCCCGAGGGGGCCGGCAGGAGGAGGAACCATGAACGTTCACACCGCACCCGCGAAGCCGCGGCGTCTCGCGACGGTGGGCGGCGGCGTCCGGGGGCTACGCCTCCACGAAGCGGGCGCCCGCGTCGCGCAGCCGGGCGTGCAGTTCGGCGAAGACCGCCGCGGCCCGGTCGCCCGGCCAGTCCGCCGGGAGCAGCTCGCGGGGCAGTCCGGGATCCGCGTAGGGCAGCCGCCGCCAGGTGTCCAGGGCCGCCAGGTAGGTGCGGTAGGCGGCCTCCGGCGCCGGCTCGGGGCCCGACTGGAGGGCGCGCAGGGCCGGCTCGTGCAGGTCCAGGAACTCCTCGTGCTGCTTGGCCAGCGCCGCCAGGTCCCACCAGCGGGCCACGGCCTCGGCGGTGGGCGCGAAGCCGAGGTGGGCGCCGCGGAAGAGCTCCACGTACGCCGTCAGGTGCAGCCGCTCCAGGGTGTGCCCGGTCTCGCGGGCCAGCTGGGCCGGGGCGATCCACACCCCCGGGGCCACCGATCCGAAACCCAGCCGGGCGAGCCGGGAGCGCAGCAGGTGCCGCTTGTGCCGCTCCTGCTCCGGGACGGAGAAGACCGCGACCAGCCATTCCTCCGAGACCTGCGGGGCGCCGTAGATCCGCCGGTCCCCGTCCTCCAGCAGCTGCCGGGCTTCCTCGGAGAGGTCGTAGGCCGCCGCGCCGTCGGCCGCCTTCGCGGGCACCAGGAAGCCCCGCCGTTTCAGCCGGGACACCGAGGAGCGGACGGAGGGCGCGTCGACACCGGCCGCGCCCAGCAGGCGGACCAGGGCGGACACCGGTACGGGTCCCTCGAAGGACCTTCCGTAGGCGCCGTAGAACGTGACGATCAGGGATCGCGGAGTGTGCTGCTCGACCACGGGTTCACTCTAGATCGCGCAGCCGGAAGCGCTGAAGTTTTCCGGTCGCCGTCCGGGGCAGCGCGGGCAGGAAGACGAAGGAGCGCGGGCACTTGTGCGGGGCCAGCTCCTCCCGCATGTGGGTGCGCAGGGCGTCCTCGGTCAGCACCGCCCCGTCCCGGGCGACGGTGTAGGCGACCACGATCTGGCCCCGGCGTTCGTCGGGGAGGCCGACCACCGCCGCTTCCACGACGTCCGGATGGCGCAGCAGGGCCTCCTCCACCTCCGGGCCCGCGATGTTGTAGCCGGAGGAGATGATCATGTCGTCGGCGCGGGCGACGTAGCGGAAGTAGCCGTCGGGGTCGCGGACGTAGGTGTCGCCGGTCAGGTTCCAGCCGTCCCGGACGTACTCGCTCTGGCGGGGGTCGGCCAGGTAGCGGCAGCCGACCGGGCCGCGCACGGCCAGCAGCCCCGGCTCGTTGTCCGCCACGGGCCGCCCCGCCGGGTCCACCACCCGGGCCTCCCAGCCGGGTACCACCCGGCCGGTGGTACCGGGGCGGATGTCCTCGTCGGCGGCGGAGATGAAGATGTGCAGCAGTTCGGTGGCCCCGATGCCGTTGATGATCCGCAGTCCGGTGCGGTCGTGCCAGGCCTGCCAGGTGGCGGCGGGCAGGTTCTCGCCGGCCGAGACGCAGCGGCGCAGTGCGGACAGGTCGTAGGCGCCCGTGTCGTAGGGGCCGAGGGTGTCGAGCATCGACCGGTACGCGGTGGGCGCCGTGAACAGGACGGTGACCCGGTGCGCGGCGAGCGCGGGCAGCAGCGCGCGGGGGGCGGCCTGTTCCAGCAGCAGCGCCGAGGCTCCGGCCCGCAGCGGGAAGACGACGAGGCCGCCGAGTCCGAAGGTGAATCCGAGCGGGGGGCTGCCGGCGAACACGTCGTCGGGGCGGGGCCGCAGGACGCGGCGGGAGAAGGTGTCGGCGATGGCGAGGAGGTCACGGTGGAAGTGCATGCAGCCCTTGGGGCGGCCGGTGGTGCCGGAGGTGAAGGCGATCAGCGCCACGTCGTCGGCGGAGGTCTCCACGGCGGGATAGGGCGCCGGGTGGGCCCCGGCCAGCCGCAGCAGGTCGTCGGGGCCCTCCCCGCCGTAGGTGGTGATCCGCAGCCCGGGCACCTCCGCCTTGACCAGGTCGTCCAGCGCGTCCGTGTGGCAGACGGCGTGCCGCACCTGGGCCATGGAGCACACCGTCGCCAGCTCCTGGGCCCGCTGCTGGGCCAGCACGGTGACGGCCACGGCGCCCGCTTTCATCACCGCCAGCCAGCAGGCGGCGAGCCACGGCCCGGTCGGTCCGCGCAGCAGCACCCGGTTGCCGGGGACGACGCCGAGGTCGGCGGTGAGGGTGTGGGCGAGGGAGTCGACGCGCTCGCGCAGCTCCCCGTACGACCACACCTCGCCCGAGCCGCCGCGGAAGGCGGGGCGGTCGGGCCCGAACCGGTCGATGGTGGCGTCGAGGAGCTCGGCGCCGCAGTTCAGCCGGTCCGGATAGGCCAGTTCGGGCAGCTCGAAGAGGAGTTCCGGCCAGGCGTCGGCAGGCGGCAGGTGATCGCGGGCAAAGGTGTCGGTATGAGCGGAAGGCTTGAGCTCCAAGGCGGGTTCGCCCCCTTGCAACGTCCGGAAGAGGTGGAGCCGGCCGTGCGGTGCCTCTCCCGGCTCACCACCGGGAGGTGCTCCTAGAGCGTATCGTGATGGTGACGACAGTCAACAGGACGCGATAGGACTGGGGCATTCGGATGGCCGGATTCGCGCTCGGGGTGGAAGAAGAGGAATGGTGCGGGCAGTTGCGCGCCCTGTCGGAGCAGCGGCTGAAGCCGCTCGCCGAGAAGGGTGAGCCCGGCCGGGTGAACCGGCCGCTGCTGGTGGCGCTCGGAGAACTGGGACTGCTGGAGCGGGTGTTCACCTCCGGCGCGATGGAGCTGTGCCTGCTGCGGGAGTCCCTCGCCTACGGTTGCACGGAGGCGGAGACGGCGCTGGCCCTGCAGGGGCTGGGAGCGCACCCGGTGCTGCGCTCGGGCAGCGACGCCCAGCGAGAGCGGTGGCTGCCGGGGGTGCGGGAGGGCCGGCTGGTGGCGGCGTTCGCGCTCAGCGAGCCCGGCGCGGGCTCGGACGCGGCGGCCCTGGCGCTGGAGGCGGCCCCGGACGGGGCGGGCTGGCGGCTCGGTGGGCAGAAGTGCTGGATCTCCAACGCCCCCGAAGCCGATTTCTACACCGTGTTCGCCCGGACGGGTGAGGCGGCGGGCGCGCGGGGGATCACCGCGTTCCTGGTCCCGGCCGACCGGCCGGGGCTGAGCGGCGAGGCCCTCGACATGCTCTCGCCGCATCCGATCGGCTCGCTCTCCTTCGACGGGGTGCCGGTCGGCCGCGAGGACGTCCTGGGGGAGCCCGGGCAGGGGTTCCGGGTGGCGATGGAGACCCTGAACCTGTTCCGGCCGAGCGTGGGCGCCTTCGCCGTCGGCATGGCGCGCGCGGCGCTGGACGCGACGCTGGCCCACACGGCGGGCCGGACCGCCTTCGGCGGGGTGCTGGCCGACCTCCAGGCCGTCGCGCACCGGGTCGCGGAGATGGCCACCCGCACCGAGGCCGCCCGGCTGCTGGTGTACGCGGCGGCGGGCGCGTACGACGCCGGTTCCCCGGACGTCCCCCGGCGGGCGGCGATGGCCAAGCTCCTCGCCACGGAGACGGCCCAGTACGTCGTGGACCACGCCGTCCAGCTGCACGGGGCGGCCGCGCTGCGCCGCGGACACCTGCTGGAGCACCTGTACCGGGAGGTGCGGGCGCCGAGGATCTACGAAGGGGCGAGCGAGGTGCAGCGCACCATCATCGCGAAGGAGCTCTACCGGGCGGCGGGAGCGGGGGCGGTGGCGCGATGAGCCTGGAGCGGATCAACCCCGGGGAGCTGTCCCCGGCGACGGGCTTCTCGCACGCCGTCACCGCGACCGGGGGCCGGCTGGTGTTCCTGGCGGGCCAGACCGCGCTGGACGGCGCCGGGAAGGTCGTGGGGGACACCCTGCCGGAACAGTTCGAGCGGGCCCTCGCCAACCTGCTGACGGCCCTCGCGGCGGCGGGCGGCACCCCGGCCGACCTGGCGCGGATGACGGTGTACGCGGTGGACGTGGAGGCGTACCGCGAGCACGCCGCCGAGCTGGGCCGCGTCTGGCGCCGGCTCGCGGGGCGCGAGTATCCGGCGATGGCGGTGGTCGGCGTGGTCCGCCTCTGGGACACGCGGGCCCAGCTCGAACTGGACGGCATCGCGGTGCTCCCGTAGCCCGGCGGGCCCTCCTTCCCCCGGTCACGGGGCCGGGGGAAGGAGGGCCCGGGGTCAGGCGCCCGCGGAGTCCAGGAGGGTGCCCATCCACTCCTCCACACCGGCGACGGTCCGCGGCAGGGCGCCCGACATGAGCCGCGCGCCGTCGGCGGTGATGACCAGGTCGTCCTCGATGCGCACGCTCACCCCGCGCAGCTCCGCCGGGAGCGTCTCGTCGTCCGGCTGGAGGTAGAGGCCCGGCTCGACGGTGAGGACCTGGCCCTCCTCCAGGACCCCCTCCAGGTACGTCTCGGCCCGCGCCTTCGCGCAGTCGTGCACGTCCAGCCCCAGCATGTGCCCGCTGCTGCACAGCGAGTACCGCCGGTGCAGGTCGCCCTCCGCGTTCTTGAGGACCCCCCATTCCGCGAGGCCCTCGGCGATGACCCGCATCCCGGCCCGGTGGAAGTCCCCGAAGCTCGCCCCGGGCCGCAGCGCGGCGATGCCCGCGTCCTGCGCGGCCAGCACCAGTTCGTACACCTGCCGCTGCACGGGCGAGAACCGCCCCGACAGCGGGAGGGTGCGCGTGATGTCAGCCGTGTAGAGGGTGTCCGTCTCCACGCCCGCGTCCAGGAGCAGCAGTTCGTCCCGGTTCAGCCGGCCGTCGTTGTGGATCCAGTGCAGGATGCCGGCGTGGGCGCCGGAGGCGGCGATCGTGTTGTAGCCGGTCCCGTTGCCCTCCGCCCGGGCGCGCAGCCCGAAGACCCCCTCGATCCAGCGTTCCCCGCGCGGGTGCGCCAGCGCCTGCGGCAGGGCCCGTACGACGTCCTCGAACCCGGCCGCCGTGTGGTCCACGGCCAGTTGGAGCTGGTCGACCTCCCACGCGTCCTTGACCAGCCGCAACTCGGAGAGCGCCGCGGCGAGTTCGGGGTCCGTGGCGGCATGGCGCGCGGGCGGCTCGCCGAGGGTGTCCAGGTGCGCGCAGCGGATCCCCGTGAGCCGCTCCGCCTCCGCCAGGTCGGGGCGGCGGCCCACCCAGAACTCCCCGTAGCGGCGGTCGCGGAAGAACTCCTGGTTCCCGTTCGCGCGCGAGGAGCGCGGCCTCAGGTACAGCACGGCCTCGTGCCCGTGCGGTCCGGACGGCTCCAGCACCAGGACGTGACCCGCCTGGTCCTCGCCCGTCAGTCCGGTCAGCCAGGCGTACGCGCTGTGCGGCCGGAAGCGGAAGTCGGCGTCGTTGGAGCGGACCGCCAGCTCGCCGGCCGGGACCAGCAGCCGCTCGCCCGGGAAGCGCGCCGAGAGCCGGGCGCGGCGGGCCGGGGTGACGGCGTACGAGGGGACGCGCGCGGCGGCGGGGAGCGGGGAGGCGGCCCAGTTCCCCGCCATGAAGCGGGACAACTCTGCTGATACCGGCAGGTCGTGACTGCCGATGTTGAGGCGGGAGGAGGTGTCGGTCACGGAGGCTCCCTCAAGAAGAACTGAACTGGTGGGCGCACAGGTCTTGCCAGTGCAATTTCACATTACTATGTTACAGCTCACACCGCGGCACGTTAATCCCCGTCAAACGCCGTGTGACGCAGGGCAGTTCACGCACCACCTCCCCCACCTCCCTCCCAACAGGAGCATCCGGTGTCCCAGCACAGAGCTGTGCGTACGTCTCTCCTCTCCGCCGCCGTGGCGGTCACCCTCCTCGCCACCGCCGGCCAGGCCGTGACCCAGGCCGCCGAGCGGGGCACCCCCAGCGCCGCGACGGGCGCCTCCGCACCCGGCACCTTCGCCGCCGGAGCCACCGGCGCGACGGGCGCCGCCGCACCGAACCCCTTCGACGAGGTCGACCGCCTCGCCGAAGCCAAGCCGCTCGTCCCGGCGCCCGCCCCGGCCCCCGGCGGCACGGCCGTCACCGACGGCAAGGTGCCCGGAGCCGCCCCGGCCGCCTCCGCGCCCGACTCCTCCGCCACCGCCGAACGCGCCGAGAAGAGCCGCAAGCCGGCCTCCGCCCAGGCCGCGCCCGTCGCCCGCAGCGTCGCCGCGGGCGTCCCCTGCACCCTCGACGGGATCACCGGCCTCGGCCCGGAGCAGTTCGCCGACTTCCTCGCCGACCAGGCCGTCACCGCCGACGGCTGCCTGCGCGGACTCATCTGGACCTGGGACGCCCGCCTCGCGCCGGTCATGTCCGACGCCCACGTCCAGGCCGTCTCCCGCCGGATATCCAGCCTGGCCGCCGCCCACGACGGCCGTAACTCCTCCCACCTGGAGGAGATGTTCACCTACCTCCACGCGGTCGCCTACCACGACTACTCGCGCGACGAGATAGACGTCACCGACGCCCCCACCGTCGACGCCATGCGCCGGGCCATCGCCGACTTCGGGGGCGCCGCCCGCACCTTCGACGCGACCCCCGCCAACGCCCGCACCCTGCGCGAGGCCCTCTACGCCGCCAGCGCCCCGGGCCTGCGCCAGCACCAGCTCGGCCTCATCAAAAAGGTCCTGGCCACCCTGGACCCGGCCCACCCGGCCACGAACCTCGACGCCGGCTGGGCGGGCGCCGCGCTCGCCGCGCTGTCCGTCAACTACCTGGGCGTCTACCCGGGCAACCAGGACGCCGCCTTCCACACGGCCGTCGCGGGCGACGCCGCCTACCGCGCCACCTTCAAGGCCTTCGCCGGCTACACCCACCTCAAGGGCACCGGCAACGCCTGGGTGGTCCGCGACGCGATCAGCGAGTACGCCCGCTTCGGCCAGGTCGACGGGCTGAAGGCCCAGGTCGTCGCCGACCTCGGCGCCATGCTGGAGCAGGTCAAGTCCGGCTTCGGCAACGGCAGCGAGCCGTGGGCCAAGGTCGTCTCCTGGCTGAACTTCTACGAGGCCTGCAAGCCGTACGGGGTGTGCAAGGAGGACATCGAGAAGCAGCTCTTCCCGTACACCTACACCTACGACAACGGCGGCATCAAGGTCCGCACCGCCCTCGACCGGGCCACCGTCGACCAGCTCTACTACGCGAGCAAGCAGGTCAAGACGCAGTTCCACCGCGTCCTGGGCACCGACCAGCCGCTGGCCGGCGACCCCAACACCACGCTCAACATCGTGCTCTACGCCTCCCGCGCCGACTACGAGAACTACCACCCCATCCTCACCGGCTACGGCACCAACAACGGCGGCATCTACATCGAGAACGGCGCCACCTTCTACACCTACCAGCGCCGCGTCCCGCAGGACTCCTCCCTCACCCTCGAAGAGCTCTTCCGCCACGAGTACACGCACTACCTCAACGGCCGCTTCGCCGTCCCCGGCTTCTTCGGCGAAGGCCCCTGGTACGAGGGCGACCGCACCACCGCCATGGACGAGGGCACCGCCGAGTTCTTCGACGGCGCCACCCGCGACAACGGCATCGCCGTCCGCAAGTCCCTGGTCCGGGGCATCATCGGCGACACCTCCGGCGGCGGCCCCCGGATGAGCGTCCAGCAGCTGCTCAACGCCACGTACGACGGCGACGGGTTCCGCTTCTACAACTACGCGGGCACGTTCTTCGAGTTCCTGTGGACCGAGAAGCCCAGCCTGCTGCGCGAGATGTACGGCTACCTGCGGGCCAACGACGTGGCGGGCTACGACGCCTGGCGCAACCGGATGGGCTCCGACTCCTACCTCCAGCGCGACTACAACCGCTTCCTGGACGCGCAGATCGCCAAGGTGGACCAGCTCTACGTCCCGAACACCACCTTCACGGCCAACGACCAGCTGCGCGACTCCGCGCTCGGGTCGGTCAAGTCCGCCTTCGCGACGGCCACCTACAACACCCCGGACTGCGTGGAGAACGGCGACCCCGGCAAGCGCCGCTTCACCTGTACGGGCCGGATCACCGCGAACCTGAAGGACTGGCGCAGCGGCGACCAGAACTTCAAGGACATGTCCGAGACGGTCGACTACTTCATCCTCGACCGGGCGGGCGCGGCCTCCAACAACCTCGCCGACATGAACTGCTCCTTCGGCGCGGTGGAGATCTGGTCGAACAAGGTGGCGGGCACCTCCTCCTACAGCTGTGAGGGCCCCCTGCGCAGCTGACCACCGCCGGGCCGGTCCTGAATTCCCGCGGGGGGCAGGACCGGCCCGGGACACCCTCTAAAGAATGTGACATATTACTCCCGTGTCCCAGACCCACTCCCCGGACGTCGTGATCATCGGCGCCGGTGTCGTCGGCGCAGCGTGCGCCTACTACTTGAGCCGCTCCGGACTCTCCGTGGCGGTGGTCGACCGCGGCTCCGTCGCGGGCGGCACGACCGGCGCCGGGGAGGGCAACCTGCTCGTCTCCGACAAGGAGGCCGGCCCGGAACTCGGCCTCGCCCTCCTGTCGGCCCGCCTCTGGCAGGGCCTGGCCGCCGTCCTCCCCGGGGAGACCGAGTACGAGCCCAAGGGCGGCCTGGTCGTCGCCCCGGACGAGACCACCCTCAAAGCCCTGCGCACCTTCGCGGAGGGCCAACGCGCCGCGGGTGTCATCTCCACGGAAGTAGGGCCCGAGGCCTTGCACGACCTGGAACCACACCTGGCCCGGGGCCAGGCAGGGGGCTTCCACTACCCCCAGGACGCCCAGGTCCAGCCGGCCCAGGCGGCGGCCCGCCTGCTGGCCGCGTCCGGCGCCGAGCGGTACCTCGGCGAGGAGGTCACCGAGGTGCTTCTGCAGGGCGGCCGGGCCGTGGGCGTCCGCACACCCCGCCGCACCCTCCACGCCCCGGCGGTGGTCAACGCGGCGGGCACCTGGGGCGGCCACATCGCCACCCTCGCCGGGACCACCCTGCCCGTACTGCCCCGCCGCGGCTTCGTCCTCGTCACCGAACCCCTGCCCCGGGTGGTCCGCCACAAGGTCTACGCCGCCGACTACATCGCCGACGTTGCCAGCGACTCCGCCGCCCTGCAGTCCTCGGCCGTCGTGGAGGGCACCCCGGCGGGCCCCGTCCTGATCGGCGCGACCCGCGAACGCGTCGGCTTCGACCGGAGCCTGTCCACCGAGGCCCTGCGCCGCCTCGCCCTCCAGGCGGCGGCCCTGTTCCCCGTACTGGCCGACGTACGGGTCCTGCGCACCTACCACGGCTTCCGCCCCTACCTCCCCGACCACCTCCCGGCGATCGGCCCCGACCCCCGCGTCCCCGGCCTCCTCCACGCCTGCGGCCACGAGGGCGCCGGCATCGGCCTGGCCCCGGCCACGGGCACGCTGATCACGGAGTTCCTCACCGGAGCCGAACCCACCCTGGACCCGGACCCGTTCCGTCCGGACCGCTTCGAGGAGCCGGAGGCCGGGGGCGGGGACGGGGTGGGGTGTCGTCCGGGATGTAAAACGTGATGTGTTGGCGTGCGGTGCCGCCCGCACACTCTGATCCGGATCGGGCGCCATACATCATGCCTATCCCGGACGGCACCCCACCC
>NZ_JBHWBP010000053.1:0-26196 GCF_042735575.1 Streptomyces sp. NPDC059564
CGCTGCCGGGGGCCCTGCCCCCGGACCCCCGCGCCTCAAACGCCGGCGAGGCTGGTTTTTGGCGGGCGGCGTGGGCCCGTGCGACTCCGCTTGGCAACCCCAGCCTCGCCAGGGGGCACCTCCCAGCGGTAGCTGGGGGGGGGTGAGGCGCGGGCGCGGAGCGCCGTGTAGTGAGCCGCGCCAAGGCGCGATCCCGGGCAGGCCCGGGGCGTGGAGCCGCGCCGGCGTTTGAGGCGGGAACGGTGGACTGGGGGTCCCCCCGGACGGAGGCTGGGGGATGGGTAGGGGACAGGCCCGCGCGGCGGCACCCGGCCGCAGACGGGGCCGGGCGCGGCCGAGCGCACCGGCCCGGTCGCGGCGGCAGCCGCGCGCACATGACGGCTGGGCCCGGCCACGGGCAGCGGCCCCGCCCGGCGGGTCGACGGACGGAGTCCGGCGCAGCGGCGCGAAGCCGGTGAGGCCCGCCAGGGCCGAGGCGTGCGAGGGGCGCGTTGAGGAGGGGTGGCCCGCCAGGGCCGAGGCGTGCGAGGGGCGCGTTGAGGAGGGGTGGCCCGCCAGGGCCGAGCCGTGCGAGCGAAGCGTTAAGAAGAGGCAGGGGCGGGCAGGGGGTGCCAGGTGGTGTGGAAGGAGAGGCGGGCGGCCTGGGCGGCGTGGCGCTGGTCGGCGTGCAGGACGCCCAGGGCGTACGCGGTGGCCGGGGCGATGCGCGGGGTGCGCGCCGCCGTGGCCGAGGCGGCGGCGGCTTCGGAGGCGTCGCGGTGCCGGTCGAGCGCCTCGCCCGCCACCACGAGCCGGGCCACGTCCGAGCCCAGGGCCTCCTGCGCGTACCGGTGCACCCGCAGCAGGCGGCGTACCTCGTGCCAGGCGCCGTCCTGGTGCGCCGAGTACGGGGTGCTGTCCTCCGGAGCGGGCAGCCCGGCCACGGCCGCGTCCAGGCGGCTCTCCGTCACCGCCGCCAGCGGCACCAGGACCTCCTCCACCCGCCCCCGCGCCGCGACCACGTCGAGCGGCACCTCCGAGGCGAGGACCGCGACGGCGTCGGCCACCGCGTGGAAGCGGGACGACCCGAGGGCCTGGAGGGTCGTGGAGTGGGCACGGGTGCGCGCCAGCGTGAGCTGGCGCTCCAGCAGGGCCCCCGCCCGCGCGGAGCCCACCGTGAGCGCTCCCGAGCCGGTCCCGCCGCCCCGGGGTGCGGGGACCTCGGGGGACGCCGAGAGGCGCTGCAGGGCCTCCAGGAGGCGGGACAGCCTGGCGGCGTACGCGTGCTCGTCGGCCAGGGTCGAGGACAGCCAGACGAGCTCCGTCCGCAGGGAGTCCGCCCACGCGGATTCGGTCACCACCCGGAAGGTGCTCAGGGAGCCCGCGATGCGGCGCGCGGCCCCCCGCAGGCCGCGTGCCGCTTCGCTGCTTTCCGCCGCGTCGGACCCGCTTTCCTCGTGTACGCGCAGCCCCCGCAGGAACGCGGTGGCCTGGGATCGCAGGTAGACGCCGAGCACGTCACCTGCGGTCGGGTCATGGTTTGGCTGAGCCACGCCGGCGCCTCCGGGCGTCTATGAGCATCTCCTGTACGTGCCGCAGCGGCTGTCCCTCGGCGTCGGTGCTGTGCCGGGTCCATTCGCCGTCCGGTCCCAGGTGCCAGGAGGAGGTGTCGTCGGACATGCCGGTCTCCAGCATCCGGTCCAGGGCCGCGCGGTGGGCGGGGTCGGCGACCCTGACCAGCGCCTCGATGCGGCGGTCGAGGTTGCGGTGCATCATGTCGGCGCTGCCGATCCACACCTCGGGTTCGCCGCCGTTGCCGAAGGCGAAGACCCGGGAGTGCTCCAGGAAGCGGCCGAGGATCGAGCGGACCCTGATGTTCTCCGACAGCCCCGGCACCCCGGGCCGTACGGCGCAGATGCCGCGGACCCAGATGTCGACCGGGACGCCCGCCTGGGCGGCCCGGTAGAGGGAGTCGATGAGGGCCTCGTCGACGATCGAGTTCATCTTGAGCCGGACGTACGCCGGGCGGCCCGCCCGGTGGTGGTCGGCTTCCTTGTCGATGCGCGCGATCAGTCCGTCGCGCAGGGACTTCGGGGCGGTCAGCAGGCGGCGGTAGGTCTCGCGCCGGGAGTAGCCGGACAGCCGGTTGAAGAGGTCGGAGAGGTCCGCGCCGACCTGCGGGTCCGCGGTGAGCAGGCCGAGGTCCTCGTAGAGGCGGGCCGTCTTGGGGTGGTAGTTGCCGGTGCCGACGTGCGAGTAGCGGCGCAGGGTCTCGCCCTCCTGGCGGACGACGAGCGACAGCTTGCAGTGGGTCTTGAGGCCGACCAGGCCGTAGACCACGTGGCAGCCGGACTCCTCCAGCTTGCGCGCCCACTTGATGTTGGCCTGCTCGTCGAAACGGGCCTTGATCTCGACGAGTACGAGGACCTGCTTGCCGGATTCCGCGGCGTCTATCAGGGCGTCGACGATCGGGGAGTCGCCCGAGGTGCGGTAGAGCGTCTGCTTGATCGCGAGGACGTCCGGGTCGGCGGCGGCCTGCTCCAGGAAGGCCTGCACGGAGGTGGAGAAGGAGTCGTACGGGTGGTGCAGGAGCACGTCGCGTTCGCGCAGCGCGGCGAAGATGTCGGGCGCGGACGCGGACTCCACCTCGGCGAGGTCGCGGTGGGTGCCGGCGACGAACTTGGGGTACTTGAGCTCGGGCCGGTCCAGGGAGGAGATCCCGAAGAGGGCGGTCAGGTCGAGCGGGCCGGGCAGCGGGTACACCTCGGCGGCGCTGATCTTCAGCTCCTGCACGAGGAGGTCCAGGACGCCGGGGTCGATGGACTCCTCTACCTCCAGGCGCACGGGCGGGCCGAAGCGGCGCCGCATGAGCTCCTTCTCCAGGGCCTGGAGGAGGTTCTCGGCGTCGTCCTCTTCCACTTCGAGGTCTTCGTTGCGGGTCACGCGGAACATGTGGTGCGCGAGCACCTCCATGCCGGGGAACAGCTCCTCCAGGTGCGCGGCGATGACGTCCTCGAGGGGGACGTAGCGCTGCGGGGAGGCCTCCAGGAAGCGCGAGAGCAGCGGCGGGACCTTGACGCGGGCGAAGTGGCGGTGGCCGCTGACGGGGTTGCGTACGACGACGGCCAGGTTCAGCGAGAGGCCGGAGATGTACGGGAACGGGTGCGCGGGGTCCACGGCCAGCGGGGTGAGGACCGGGAAGATCTGGTTGCGGAACAGGGTGAAGAGGCGGGCCTGCTCCTTCTCGGTGAGGTCGGGCCACCGGATGAGGTGGATGCCCTCCTCGGCGAGCTGCGGGGAGATGTCCTGCTGGTAGCAGGCGGCGTGCCGGGCCATGAGCTCGCGCGAGCGGGTCCAGATCAGGTCCAGCACCTCACGGGGCTGGAGGCCTGAGGCCGAACGGGTGGCGACGCCGGTCGCGATGCGGCGCTTGAGGCCGGCGACGCGGACCATGAAGAACTCGTCGAGGTTGCTCGCGAAGATCGCCAGGAAGTTCGCGCGCTCCAGGAGGGGCGTGGCGGGGTCCTCGGCGAGTTCGAGGACGCGCTCGTTGAAGGCCAGCCAGCTGCGCTCGCGGTCCAGGAAGCGGTTCGCGGGGAGCTCCCCGGAGCCGTCCTTGTCCTCGTAGGCGTCCAGATCGGCGTCGAGGTCCGGATCGAGGTCCACGTGGGGGCGGTGGGCGGCTATGGAGCCGATGCGCGCCCTCGTCCTGGCCGTCTGCGCCTTGGCTTCCGCCTGGACCTGCGCCGGGGTCTGGCCCTCGGGCCGGGTCAGGGCGGAGGCGGGTGTGGCGGGGGTCGCGTGGGACGGGTGCTGGGCGGGTACCTCGGTGGGGCCCGCGGGGCTCGCGCTCGGCTGGTGGCTCATGACTCCATTCTTCCGCGCGCGCGGCAGGACAGGCGCGTCGGAAGAGTCGGCCGTCAGTCGGAGTCGGGGCTGCATGTCCGGAGACTGGCAAGCGCGTCTTAATGCCCGGTTAATGGCGTATGGCTTCCAGGCTCCGGCTGGCGCACGGTTCCTCCGCCGGGGGCGCGCGAGGGGGGCGGGATCCGGGCGCCGGCGCCGGAGGGGCCGGAACCCCGCCCGGAACCCCGCCCCGCTCCCTCAGCTTTCCGTGCGGTACATCAGGTCCACCTCGTGGGTGGCGAAGCCGAGGCCCTCGTAGACGGCGAGGGCCGCCGGGTTGTCGGCGTCGACGTAGAGCATCGCCGTCGGCAGGCCGGAGGCGGCCAGGTGGTGGAGGCCGATCGCGGTGAGGGCCTTGCCGAGGCCGCCGCCCTGCGCGCCCGGGCGGACGCCGACCACGTAGACCTCGCCGAGCCGCTCCTCCGCGTGGACCTTCGTCCAGTGGAAGCCGACCAGCTCGCCCTCCCGCTCCGCGAGGAAGAACCCCTTCGCGTCGAACCACGGCTGCGCGATCCGGTCGTTCAGGTCACGCTGCGTGAGCGCGCCCTGCTCGGGGTGGTGGGCGAAGGCGGCGGCGTTCGCCGCGAGCCAGGCGGCGTCGTCCTGGCCGGCGACGAACGTGCGCACCGCCACGCCCGGCGGGAGCGCCGGGTCCGGCAGGGGGGCCGCGTCCGGGCCCAGGGGGCGGCGCAGCTGGCGCAGTTCGCGGAAGAGGGTCAGGCCGAGCACCTGGGCGAGGTGCCGCGCGGCGGACTTGCCGCCGTGCGCCCACACCCGGATCCGCTTGCCGGAGGCGTGCAGGAGGGCGGAGCCCAGCGCCCGGCCGTGGCCGCGGCCGCGCAGCGCGGGGTGTACGACGAGCTCGGCGGCGGGGGCCTCCACCGGGTCGGTGTCCTCCAGTTGTCCGTATCCGGCGAGCCGGCCGTCGGCGGTGAGGAGGAAGTGGCGGATCCCCTCGCGCGGGCCGCCGCGCAGCTGGAGCCGCCCCTGCTCGGAGACGGCGGTGGTGCCGTCGGTGCGGGCCGCTTCGTGGATGAGGGCCAGTACGGAAGCGGCCTGTTCCTCCGTCAGCTCGTCGAGGATCTCAATCTGCCGTCCCGGCTCCAGGGCCGCTGCTGCGTCAGTCATGCCCCGAGCCTACGACCGAGGCCCGGGGTGGAGGTGTCCCGCGGGCCCGGTCCTCGGAGGTTCCTCGACGCGGACACGAGTGCGGCCCTGCCCCGGGACGCCCGCGCGTAACCAGCTCGCAACCCGTTACCCCCTGTCGTGCTACGCGCGTTGACCATAGGCTGCGGCGGACCTCCCAAGTTGTCTCGCTGTCCACAAAGGGGAATAAATGTCAGCGAAGCCACAACGGCACCGCACGGCCCGCCGCTTGACCCTCTCCGCCCTCGCCCTCACGGCCGGCGCCGGAGCGATGGTCGCCGCTGCCCTGCCGGCCGGTGCCGCGAGTGGCGGCGGTGCGGCCAAGAGCCGCACCGTCGACGTACAGATGCTGTCGTTCAACGATTTCCACGGCACGTTGGAGCCCCCGCAGGGCTCCTCCGGCACGGTGACCGAACGTCAGGCTGACGGCACCACCAAGGCGATACCCGCGGGCGGGGTCGAGTACCTCGCGACCGCGCTGCGCGATGCCCGCAAGGGCCACGAGTACTCCGTCACGGCCGCGGCCGGCGACATGATCGGCGGCAGCCCGATGCTGTCCGGTCTCTTCCACGACGAGCCGACCGTCGAGGCGCTCAACAAGCTGAAGCTCGACGTGTCGAGCGTCGGCAACCACGAGTTCGACGAGGGCAAGACCGAGCTGCGCCGCATGGCGTACGGCGGCTGCCACCCGGTCGACGGCTGCTTCGAGTACGGCAAGGAGTTCACGGGCTCCCAGTTCCAGTACCTGGCCGCGAACGTGACGGACGAGAAGACCAAGCGTCCGCTGATGTCGCCCACCTTCATCTGGAAGAAGGGGGACGTGAAGATCGGCTTCATCGGCGTCACCCTGGAGGGCACTCCGGACGTCGTGACGGCCGACGGGGTCAAGGGCCTCAAGTTCGGCGACGAGGTCGAGACGATCAACAAGTACGCCGCGGAGCTGAACAAGCAGGGCGTGAAGTCGATCGTCGCGCTGATCCACGAGGGCGGTCTGCCCGCGAGCGGCGCGTACAACTACGACTGCGACGCCCCGGGCGCCGGCGCCGGCATCTCGGGCGCGATCGTGGACATCGCCAAGAACGTCGACCCGAAGGTCGACGCGCTGGTGACGGGCCACACGCACCAGGCGTACTCCTGCAACATCCCCGACCCGGCGGGCAACCCGCGCACGGTCACCTCGGCCGCCTCGTACGGCCGGCTGTTCACGGACACCACGCTGACGTACGACCGGCAGACCAAGGACATCGTCCGTACGCCGGTCAGCTCGCCGAAGCCGGTCAACAAGGTCGTCACCCGTGACCTGCCCAAGGCCCCGGACATGACCGAGCTGATCACCCGCTGGAACGCGCTGGCGGCTCCGGTCGCGAGCCGTCCGATGGGCTACATCTCCGCCGACATCGCGGGCCGCGGCTCCGAGGCGCCGGAGAAGCCGCTCGGCGACCTGATCGCCGACGCGCAGCTGGACGCCACGGCCCCGGCCGACAAGGGCGGCGCGCAGCTGGCGATCATGAACCCGGGCGGCATCCGTGCCGACCTGGCGTACAAGGCCGCGGGCGCCGAGGGCGACGGCGTCGTGACGTACGGCGAGTCCTACACGGTCCAGCCGTTCAACAACCTGATGAACGTCGTGGACCTGACCGGCGCCCAGCTGGTCACCGCGCTCCAGCAGCAGGTCAGCGGTACGGTCAACGGCCCGAACCCGAAGATCCTGCAGGTCTCGAAGGGGTTCACCTACACCCTGGACATGACGAAGTCGGGCGCGGACCGGATCGTCGTGGACTCGGTGCGGCTGAACGGCGCGGCCATCGACCCCGCCAAGACCTACCGGGTCGCGATGAACGAGTTCCTCGCGGGCGGCGGTGACGGCTTCACCGTCCTGAAGGACCACAAGAACAAGCTGGTCGGCATCCCCGACCTGGAGGCCTTCAACGCCCTGCTGGCGAAGTCCTCGGCGGCGAACCCGATCGCCGCGCCGGCGGCGGACCGGATCACCGTCGTCAAGTAGCACCCGCGTACAGCGCGCCCCGAGGGGCGGTGGGCCCTGTGGCCCGCCGCCCCTCAGGCGTTTTCCGCCCCGGTGGCCGCTACAGCGTCGCGAGGAACTTCTTCACTGCGGCCTCGAAGCCCTCCGGGTCCTGGAACGGCACGAAGTGCTCGGTGTCCAGAGCGGCGTACGCGGTCCCGGGCCGCCGCGCGACCATCTCGTCGGCCTGCTCCTGCGGGAGGACCTCGCTGCGCAGGCCGTGGATCAGCAGGGCGGGGCAGCTGCTCGCGAGCCAGACGTCCATCCGGGACCAGCCCGCCGCGGCGAGCGTCGCCAGGACCGCCTGCGGGTCGAACGGCAGGCGCCATCCGCTTCCGTCGGGCAGCGGGCGCAGGGCTTCGGCGTAGGCGGGGCCCAGCTTCGGGCCGAGGCCGGAGACGAGTTCCTCGCGGGTCGGCGCGGTGTACGGGAGGTCGTGGAGGAAGTCCCAGGGGGACGGGCCCTCGGGCTGGTCGGGGGAATCGACGGGGGCGTCGACGTTGATCAGCGCCGAGACCAGGTCGGGCCGGGCGGCGGCCAGGTGGAGGGCGTTGAGGCCGCCGAGGGAGAAGCCGAGGACCGGGACCGGCCCGCCGAGGTCCAGGTGCTCCAGCAGGGCGGCGGCGTCGGCGACGAAGCCCTCGCGGCTGTACTCGGAGGCCAGGCCGGAGTCGCCGTGGCCGCGCTGGTCGGGGGCGATGACCCGCCACTCCGCGCCCAGGGCGGCGGCGAGCGGGGCGTAGGCGGCTCCCTCGGACAGGCCGCCGTGGAGGGCGAGCAGCGGGCGGCCGGGGCCCCCGAAGTCGAGGTAGGACAGCGTGCGGTCGTCGATCTTCATCTCGTGGCGCATGGCGTTCTTCTCCCCTGTGGGCCGGACGGTCGGTCAGTGCGTCTGACGTCAGCCTCGCAGGATTTGGGCAGGCGCGCAATACGTTTGTCTTGGGCGACCGCCCAAATCGCGGGGCGCGGATACGATCCCGCCATGGGAAATCGCGAGGACCTGCTGGCCGGAGCGCGCAGCTGCCTGGAGGAGAAGGGCTACCTGCGCACGACCGTGCGCGACATCGCCTCGGCCTCCCGGGTGAGCATGGCGGCGATCGGCTACCACTTCGGGTCCCGCGAGGCCCTCCTCAACCAGGCCCTGTTCGCGGCCATGGACGAATGGGCCGCCGGGTCCGGCCGGCTCTCCGGGCAGGGCGAGACCGCCGAGGAGCGCTACACCGACACCTGGAACCGCAAGATCGCCGACTTCCGTGCGATGCGCTGGCTGTGGATCGCCTCCGTCGAGGCCTTCGTCCACGCCCAGTCCTCGCCCGAACTCCTCGCGGTCCTCGCCGAGGGCCAGCGCCGCAACCGGCGGATGGTGGCCGCCGGGCTGCGCGGCGTACCGCTGGAGGAGGTCACGGAGGAGGACGTACGCGCCCTCGGGTCCGTGCACCTCGCGCTGCTGAGCGGGGTGATGGTGCAGGCCCTGACCGACCCGGAGCAGGCGCCGACCGGATCCGAACTCGCCCAAGGGCTGCGCGCCATGGCCGAGTTGCTCGAAAGCTGAGGGCTACCGACAGGTAGTAAAGGCTGGTTCCGCACGCCATAATCCGGTCCCATCACCGGGACGGCAAAGGGGCGGGCATGGCACTGGATCGGCGTGCGTTTCTGATCGGCGCGACGGCAGCGGGCACGGCCGCGGCCCTGGGAGCGGCCTCGGCGGGCACCGCCGCCGCCTCGGCGAAGGCGCTCGGCACCCAGGACTGGATGGCGGGCCTCGCCGACTCCACCCCGCTCCAGCGGATGACCATCCCCGGCACCCACGACTCGGGCGCCCGCGAGGGCGGGCTCTACGTCGCCTGCCAGAACACCTCGATCGCCGAGCAGCTCGACTCCGGCATCCGCTTCCTGGACGTCCGCTGCCGGGTGACGGGCGGCTCCTTCGCCATCCACCACGCGGCCTTCTACCAGAACCTGATGTTCGGCGACGTCCTCGTGGCCTGCGCGAACTTCCTCGCCGCGCACCCCTCCGAGACCGTGCTCATGCGCGTCAAGCAGGAGTACTCGGAAGAGAGCGACGCGACCTTCCGGGCCGTCTTCGACGACTACCTCGACCACCGGGGCTGGCGCCCGCTGTTCCGCATCGCCGACGCCCTGCCCGCCTCGCTCGGCCAGGCCCGCGGCAAGGTGGTCCTCCTCGCCGACAACGGCGGCCTGCCCGGCCTGCGCTACGCCGACGGCAACGTCTTCGACGTCCAGGACGACTACAACACCGAGCCGTTCGCCAAGCGCGGCCGGATCGAGAACCAGTTCCGCAAGGCCGTCCAGCAGCCCGGCAAGCTGTTCGTGAACTACGTCAGCACCTCCGCGTACATGCCGCCGCGCTGGAACTCCGACCGGCTGAACCCGCAGGTGCACTCGTTCGTCGACGGCTCGGAGATGGCCGGCCGGACCGGGCTCGGCATCGTCCCCATGGACTTCCCGAACACCCGCTCCGGCCTGGTCGCCTCACTGATCCGGCACAACTGACGCCGGCGCGCCGACCGCGGGCGGCGGCGTCGGGGCGCCCGGGAAGCGCAGGACCGCCTCCGTGCCCGGGCCGCCGTCGGCCGCGGCACGGAGGGCGGCCGTGCCGCCCGCGCGGTGCACCGTACGGGCCACGATGGACAGGCCCAGCCCGCTGCCGGGCAGGGCGCGGGCCGACGGGGAGCGCCAGAACCGCTCGAAGACGTACGGGAGGTCGTCGGCCGGAATGCCCGGCCCGTGGTCCCGTACGGTCAGCTCGCCCGCCCGCAGCGAGACCTCGACGGCCGCGCCCGGCGGGCTGAACTTCACGGCGTTGTCCAGCACGTTGACCACCGCCCGCTCCAGCGCCGCCGCCTCGCCCCGTACGTACCAGGGCTCCAGGGCGGAGGTGAACACCAGCTCCGGACCGCGCAGCCGGGCCCTCGACAGCGCGGAGGCGGCGATCTCGTGCAGGGCCACCACCCCGAGCGGGCCGTGCGGGACCGCGTCCGGACGGGACAGCTCCTGGAGGTCCCCGATCAGCGCGGCCAGCTCCGTCATCTGCGCCTTCACGGAGGCCAGCAGCTCGCGGCGGTCCTGCGGCGGGATGGCCCGGCCGGTCTCCTCGCTGCGCGCGAGCAGCTCGATGTTCGTACGGAGCGAGGTCAGCGGGGTTCGCAGCTCGTGCCCGGCGTCGGCGATCAGCTGGGCCTGCCGCTCCTGGGAGGAGGCCAGCGCCGCCGTCATGGAGTTGAAGGACCGCGAGAGGCGGGCGATCTCGTCGTCGCCGTCGTCGGGGATCCGTACGGTCAGGTCCTCGGTGCGGGCGATGTGCTCGACGGCGCCGGTCAGTTCGTCGACCGGCCGCAGCCCGGTCCGCGCCACCCACAGCCCGGCGGCGCCCGCGCCGACGACGCCGATGCCGCTGACCAGGAGCAGCACCCAGGCCAGGGTGGAGAGGGGCTTCTCGATGTCGGCGAGGGGCTTGGCGACCGAGATCGCGAAGACAGGGGCTCCCGGCTGGGTCCGCGCGGCGAAGGTGTAGACCCGCATGTCCGTGCCGTCGGCGGTCGTCGCGTCGTACAGCGCCTTGCTCCGCTGGCCCGCCGCGGTCTCCTCGGCGGTCGGTGTGACCGGCAGGTCGGTCCGCCCGCTCACCCGGCAGTGGGTGCCGTCGGCGAAGACGATCTGGACCGTCGCGTTCAGGTCCCCGGCGATGTCCGGCTGCGCCTGGGCGGGAGGCGCCACACAGCCGTCGCGCAGGGTGCGCAGCACTTGGACGTTGGGGTTGGTGGCGCGCAGGGACTGGTCCAGCTGATCGCGCAGCTGCGTGCGGACCATCACCCAGGACACGGCGGCGACGGCCGCCACCGCCACCGCCACGGCCACCGCCACCAGCAGCGCCAGCCGGGACCGCAGCGGCAGGGCGCGGAATCTGGCGGCCGGGCTCACTCGGGCCCGCCCTCGCCGGCGCGCAGGACGTAGCCGACCCCGCGGACCGTGTGGACCAGGCGGGGCTCGCCGCCCGCCTCCGTCTTGCGGCGCAGGTACATCACGTACACGTCCAGGGAGTTGGAGCTGGGCTCGAAGTCGAAGCCCCACACCGTCTTGAGGATCTGCTCGCGGGTGAGGACCTGGCGCGGGTGCGCGAGGAACATCTCCAGCAGGGTGAACTCCGTACGGGTCAGCTCCACCGGCCGGCCGCGCCGGGTGACCTCGCGGGTGGTGAGGTCCATGCGCAGGTCGGCGAAGGTCAGCACCTCCCCGGCCTGGTCCGCCCCGGCGGAGGGGGCGGCGTACGAGCTGCGGCGCAGCAGCGCGCGGACGCGGGCGAAGAGCTCGTCCAGCTCGAAGGGCTTCACGAGGTAGTCGTCCGCGCCCGCGTCGAGGCCGGTGACGCGGTCGCCGACGGTGTCGCGGGCGGTCAGCATCAGGACCGGGGTGGTGGAGCCCGCGGCGCGCAGGCGGCGGGCCGCCGTCAGACCGTCCATCCGGGGCATCTGGATGTCCAGGACGATCAGGTCGGGGGCGTACGAGGCCGCCTGGTCGAGGGCGTCGAGGCCGTCGACCGCCGTCCGGGTGCCGTACCCCTCGAAGGCGAGGCTGCGGCGCAGGGCCTCACGGACGGCCGGCTCGTCGTCGACGACGAGGATGCGCGCTTCGCCTTCGGCGGCGTTCATGGATGGGTCCCCCCAGGTGGTGGTGGCCGGCGGACGTACGGGATCGGGCCCGCTCCCGCGGAGGTCTCCCTCCAGCGTCGCACGGGAGGGGGCCGGAGCCGCGTGCCCGGCGTGCCCCGCGTCAGAGCGAGGTGCCGAAGCCGTTGACGCCGCTCCCGTCGCTGCCCGTGCCGGAGGTGCCCGTGCCGCCGGGGCCGCCCTTGCGGAGGGAGTCGAGGTCGGCCTTGATCGTGTTCACCGGGATGGCGAAGCCGAGGCCGACGCTGCCCGCGCTGGAGCCGTCGCTGGAGGGGGAGTAGATCGCGGACGGCATGCCCACGATCTCGCCGTTCAGGTTGACGAGGGCGCCGCCGGAGTTGCCGGGGTTGAGGGAGGCGTCGGTCTGGATGGCCTTGTACGAGGTGGTGTTCGAGCCGGTGTCCCCGTTGAACTGCTGGCCGTCGTAGGAGAACGGCCAGCCGCCGCCGCTGCCGCCCTGGCCGCGCTGCGGGGACTGCCGCTGCTCGGACTTCGGTACGTTCACCTCGCGGTCCAGGGCCGAGACGATGCCGCTGGTGACGGTGCCGGTGAGGCGGTCGGGGGAGCCGATGGCGACCACCTGGTCGCCGACGCGCAGCTGGCCGGAGTCGCCGAGCTTGGCCGGCTTGAGCCCGCTCGCTCCCTGGAGCTTGATCAGGGCGAGGTCCTTGGCCGGGTCGGTGCCGACGGTCTTGGCGGCGTACTTCTTGCCGTCGCTCATCGTCACCTGGATCTCGGAGGCGCCGCTCACCACGTGGTTGTTGGTGACGATCTCGCCGTCGCCGGTGACCACGATGCCGGAGCCGGTGCCCTGCCCGGAGCCGGTGCGGGTGTCGATCCGTACGACGGAGGGGCTGACCTGCTCGGCGACGCCGGAGACCGTGCCGCTGCTGGACTGCGAGACGTTGGTGCCGTTCACCCCGCCGCCGCCCGTGCCGTTCTGTCCGAGGAACTGCTGCACGGCGGCGGCCGTTCCGCCGCCGACGACGGCCGCCGCGAGGGCGACCGCGGCGAGCAGCGCGACGGGCCGCTTGGCGCGGGCCGCGTGGGCGGGCGGCGCCGGTTCGGCGGCCGCGCCCCAGGCGTCCCACCCGCCGTTGCCGTTCCCGTCACCGTTGCCGCCGGGGACGGTCTCGCCCTGGACGACCGGCGGCTGGTGCGCCTCGTGCCAGCCGGGGGCCTGGACCGGCGCCGGGGCGGCCGGGGCGGCCGGGGCGGCCGGCGGGTACGCGGGCGGCGGCGGGTACGCCCCCGCGCCGGTGTCGTGGGCCAGCCGGTCGCGACCGCGCTGCCAGTCCTCGCCGAAGGGCGGGTTCTGGGCCGGCCGGTTCTCCTGCGGGTACTCGCCTTCGCGGCGGAAGCTGTCGGTCATGTCTACGACTCTGGCCGCGCATCATGAGAGCTTCCTGAGTCCGAGCTGAGAAGCCCGACAGAACCGCGTATGCCCGAAATAAGCCCGTGGCCGCCTGAGCCGGCCTGCTGGGCGTGCTCGCCCCCGTGCTGGGGTTCCCGCTGCCCGGGCCGGCCTTCCTGCTCGTCGCGGCGTTCGTCGAGCGCCGCAACCGGCCGGAGGGCACGTGGACCGCCGGCGCCCTCGCTCCGGCGGTGGGCGGCGTACTGCTCCTGCTCGTGGAGGCGGAGCGGATCGGCCCCCTCGGCCCCTGAGGGCAGGGGTCAGCGGCAGCCGCAGGAGCGGCGGATGACCAGGGCCGACGGGAACTGCTTCAGGCGCTCGCGGCGGGAGCCCGCCACGCGCAGGGCGTCGTCCAGGACGAGGTCCACGGCCGCGCGGGCCATCGCCGGGCGGTCCGAGGCGACCGTGGTCAGCGGCGGGTCCGTCAGGGCCGCCTCCTTGACGTCGTCGAAGCCGGCCACGGCCAGCTCCCCGGGGACGTCGATGCGCAGCTCGCGGGCGGCCCGGAGCACGCCGATGGCCTGGTCGTCCGTCGCGCAGAAGATCGCGGTCGGCCGGTCGGGCCGGGCCAGGACCTCCAGGGCGACCGTGTACGCGTCGTAGCGGTTGTACGGGGCCTCGATGAGCCGGCCCTCGACCGAGAGGCCCGCTTCCTGCATGGCCCGCCGCCAGCCCTCGACGTGGTCGGCGACCGGGTCGCCGACGGACGGGGTGTTCTCGACGCCGCCGATGCAGGCGACGTACGCGTGGCCGTGCTCCAGCAGGTGCCGGGTGGCGAGCTGGGCGCCGCCGATGTCGTCGGTGACCACCGCGACGTCGTCGATGGCCTCGGGCCGCTCGTGCAGCAGCACGATCCGCGCGTCCCACGCCTCGATCTCGGAGGCGGCCCGCTCGCTCATGCCCTGGCTGACCAGGATCAGGCCGGACACCCGCATGCCGAGGAAGGCACGCAGGTAGTGGACCTCGCGCTCGTCCCGGTAGTCGGAGTTCCCGACCAGGACCATCTTTCCGCGCTCGGCGGCGGCCTGCTCGACCGCGTGCGCCATCTCCGCGAAGAACGGCTGGCGGGCGTCCGGGACGATCATGCCTATGAGGTCGGTGCGCCGCGACGCCATCGCCTGCGCGACCCGGTCCGGGCGGTAGCCCAGATCCTTGATCGCGGCGAGGACACGCTCGCGCGTGGCCGGGGCAACCGGCCGGGGTCCGTTGTTGATGACGTAGCTCACGACGGCGGTAGACGTACCCGCAAGTCGTGCCACGTCATCCCGCGTCACCTTGGCCACGCGCGGCAGTCTACGCGGGGTGACCTACCCCTGGGCAGGGCGTCCTGCCGAGTGGATGGTCACAGGGGATTCCTCCGTCCGGGGGAGCGCGGGCGCGTTCCCCGTGTCCCGGTCCGGGGCGGCCGCGGCCGCCTGCTTCGCTGCGGCCTGGGCGGCCGCCTCCGCCGCCGCCCGCTCCACCTTCTCCGGCGTCACGAAGCGGTACCCGACGTTGCGGACCGTGCCGATCAGCGACTCGTGCTCGGGGCCGAGCTTGGCGCGCAGCCGCCGTACGTGGACGTCGACCGTCCGGGTGCCGCCGAAGTAGTCGTAGCCCCACACCTCCTGGAGGAGCTGGGCCCGGGTGAAGACCCGGCCGGGGTGCTGGGCGAGGTACTTCAGCAGCTCGAACTCCTTGAAGGTCAGGTCCAGGACCCGGCCCTTGAGCTTCGCGCTGTACGTGGCCTCGTCGACCGACAGGTCGCCGTTGCGGATCTCCATCGGGGAGTCGTCCGAGCCCAGCTGCTGGCGGCCGGTGGCCAGCCGCAGCCGCGCCTCGACCTCGGCCGGTCCGGCGGTGTCGAGGAGGACGTCGTCGATGCCCCAGTCGGCGGTGACGGCCGCCAGGCCGCCCTCGGTGACGACCAGGATCAGCGGGCAGCCGGGTCCGGTGGACCGCAGCAGCTGGCAGAGCGACCGGACCTGGGGCAGGTCGCGGCGGCCGTCGACGAGGATCACGTCGGCGCCGGGGGTGTCCACGAGGGCCGGGCCCTCGGCCGGGGCGACCCGGACGTTGTGGAGCAGCAGGCCGAGTGCGGGCAGCACCTCGGTCGACGGCTGCAGGGCGTTGGTCAGCAGCAGGAGAGAGCTCATGCCCGACCACCTGCCCGGGTCGGGTCTTCGTGCACGTGCGAGTGCACGGTTCGCTGGTCCATCACGTCGGTTCCTCCTCGGTCCCGTCGAGGACGTGCGCGGTACTGCTTCGTACGACTGGCCTGGTGTCCGCGCCGGCCCCCGCGCCCTGGGGTCCGGACGGACACCACTGTTCTCGGTCCGTTCAACGTGCTGAAAGCACAAAAGGACCCGGGGGCTACGTTGCCCGGATCCTCTACGCCGCCAGAATAGCCCACCGGCCCTTTCGGGGCCGAGGGCTGCCGTGCACCGCATTCTGTGGTTCGCGCCACGCCTTCCTCCTGCGTATGCCCTGGTTTCACCGGATCGGTGGACCCCCGGCGCGGTCTCCGGGCGCACACGGGGCGCGCGGACGCACGCCTGGGTGGTGACCCGGAGGGGTCATCATGGAGGCCGACGGTAGAGAGCCGACGGAGCCGACGATAGGAGCTGCAGTGGCAACCGGAACCATCCGCTACTGGGCGGCGGCCAAAGCCGCCGCCCAAACGGCGGAGGAGCCGTACTCGGCGCGCACCCTGGCCGAGGCGCTCGACGCCGCGCGGGAACGCCATCCGGGGGAACTGACCCGGGTCCTCCTGCGCTGCTCCTTCCTCGTGAACGAAGAGCCCGTGGGCAAGCGCCCGCACGATGCCGTCCTGCTGACCGAAGGGGGCACCGTAGAGGTGCTCCCGCCGTTCGCGGGCGGGTGAGCGGGGACCGATGAGCACTCCCGAAGAACAGCAGCGGCAGCAGCAGGAACAGCAGCAACAGCAGGAGCAACAGCAGCAGGACCTGTACGGGACCCAGACCTGGCAGTCCGACACCTGGGACACCAGCTACCAGCCGGTGCACCAGCCGGTGCAGCCCCCGCTGGGCTCGGTGCCCGGGCAGCCGGTGGCGCCCGAGGGCTGGTTCCGTGACGAGGCCCAGGCTCCGGCCCCGGCCGCGCCGCAGGGCTGGGAGGCCGAGCAGGCCGCGTACCCCCCGCCCGCGCAGGCCCAGCCGGTGGCCCCGGACGGCTGGTTCCGCGACGAGGCCCCGGCGGCCCCGCCCGTACAGCAGCAGTGGTCCCAGGCCGCTCCCTGGCAGCAGTCCCCGGCGCCCGACCTGGCCGCCGAGCAGACGGCGTACATGCCGCCGGTGCGGGACGCCGCCGAGTCGGCCGCGTACGTGCCCCCGGCGCAGGATCTCGCCGCCGAGCAGACGGCGTACATGCCGCCCGTGCGGGAGGGTGCCGCCGAGCAGACGGCCTATCTCCCGCCGGTACGGGAAGCCGCCGCCGAGCAGACGGCCTATCTCCCGCCCGTGCGGGAAGCCGCCGCCGAGCAGACGGCGTACATGCCGCCCGTGCGGGAAGCCGCCGCCGAGCAGACCGCGTACCTTCCCCCCGTTCAGGACCGGCAGGCGCAGGCGGCTGTGCCCGACGGGTGGTTCCGGGACGAGGCTCCGGCCCCGGCCGCGCCGCAGGGCTGGGCCGCCGAGCAGACGGCGTACCTGCCCCCCGTGCCGCCGGAGGCCACCGCCGAGCGGACGGCGTACCTCCCGCCCCAGGCGCCCGCCCCCGACGCCCCCGCCGAGCGGACGGCGTACCTGCCCCCCGTGCCGCCGGAGGCCACCGCCGAGCGGACGGCGTACCCGACCCCCGCACCGCCGGAGGCCCCCGCCGAGTACTCCCCGCCCACCCTCGGCGGGAACACCCTGCGGGCCGTCGACCCCGCCCAGGCCCGCGCCGAGGGCCGGTCGCCGATCATCGACCCGGGTCCGCAGCCGGCCATACTGACCGCCGCCCTCGGGGTGCTGCTGGCCGGGGCCGCCGCCCTCGGCGAGTACGCGCTGCTCCTCCCGCTGATCGCCCTCCAGGGCCTCACCGCGGCCGGCTGGTTCCGCCTCAACGGCATGTGGCCCGCCCGCCAGGGCATCGCCCTCGCCTTCGCGGGCGCCGTCGTCGCGGACGGCGCGGTGCTCGCGGTGGACCGTCCGTACGGGCCCGGCGCGATCATCGGCACCCTCGGGGCCTGGGTGCTGCTCACGCTGGTCCTCCAGCTGCGCAGCCACGCGGACCCCGACGAGCGGATGTACGGGCTGATGGCCTCGGTGGCCTCCGCCGCCCTGGCCATCGTGTGCGCCGGCTACCTGGCCGCCGACGGGAAGGCGGTGAGCGTCGGCGCCGCCGCGGTCGCCGTCGCCGTGTTCGCGCGCGCCCTGCCGCTGCCGACCGCGCCCTCCGTCGCCGTCTCGCTGGCCGCCGCGGCCGGTGCGGGCATCGCGGTCGGCGGGATGACCGGAATGGGGGCGGGCGGGGCGCTGCTCGGCCTGGCCGCCGGGGTCTGCGCGCTGATCGGGCTGCGCGTGGCCGCGTACGACTACCCGTCGAAGTTCGTCCACATGACGGCCGGTGTCGCGCTGCCGCTCGCGGTCGCCGCGCCCGCCGTCTACCTGATCGGCAGGGTGGTGGGCTGACGGCGTCCTCACGGCGGGCCATGGTCCACTAGAACGCACGTACCGATTAGTAGGGGGAGGGTCCGTTGCGTTTCCTGCGCTTCGTGGTGATCGTCGGGGTGGTTCTGGGGGCCTTGTTCGTGGGGGTGGACCGCTGGGCGGTCGGCTACGCCGAGAACCGGCTGGCCGACCGCGTCCAGTCCCGCCAGGGGCTGGCGGGCAGCGCGGAGGTGGAGATACACGGCTTCCCGTTCCTGACCCAGGCGCTGAGCCACGACCTCGACCAGGTGGACCTGAAGCTGAAGGGCGTCGACGCCAGCGCCGACGGCCGCAAGACGCGCCTGACGGAGGTCGACGCCAGCTTCCACGACGTGAAGCTGAACGACAGCTACAGCGGCGGCACCGCCAAGCGGGCCCAGGGCACCGCGCTGATCTCCTACGAGGACCTCACCCAGGCCTCCCAGACCGGCGTGACCCTCACCTACGGCGGTGCGCCGGGCAAGGTGAAGGTCACCGCGACGCTCGACTTCCTCGGCAGGACCCTGACCCGCGACGTGGTCGCGACCGTCACCCTGGTCGACGCGAAGGACTCGAAGAACGGCAAGGTCGTCCGGGTGCGCGCCGACTCCGTGCCCGGCGAGGGCATCCCCGGCATCGAGAGCGCGGTCCGCAAGCGGACCGACTTCGACCGCCGGATCGACGAGGGCCTGCCGTCCGGGCTCCGGCTCAGCGCGCTGACCTCGGACGGGGCGGGCGTGCACCTCACGCTGGACGGTACGGACGTGGTGCTGGCCGGATCGTGAGACGCCGCGGTCCGATCCGCAGATGAACGGGCCGTACGAAGAGCCCCGGGGGCCGCGAGGCGGCTGTCCGGGGCTTTCGTATCCCACCATGCGGACGATCCTGTCTCGACATATGACACACCGGTGACAGGGCGGCCGATTCGTCCCTACGATCCATGGCTATGAAGCATCAGCAGGCGGACCTCACGAAGCGGCGGGCAGTAGACCTGTGTCGCGTCGCCGCCATGCTCTGTCGCTCCATCTAGCGGTGTGAGCCTTCCGCTCCACCAGCCGGACGACCGCCCTTCATCCGCGGCGTGACCGCCCCCGCTTCCCGCCTCCTGCCCCCTGCCGCCTCCCCGTGCAGGCAACGGGCGCGCCACCCGGAACGGCACGTACGCACCCGCACCGCCCAGCCCCGCAGCAGGACCAGCACAGCCCCGCCGCACACTGCCCCGGAGGAGAACACCATGAGCCGCAGCGACGTCCTCGTAGACGCCGACTGGGTCGAGGCCCACCTGAACGACGCCAACGTCGTGATCGTCGAGGTGGACGAGGACACGTCCGCGTACGACAAGAACCACATCACCAACGCCGTCCGGATCGACTGGAAGAGCGACCTCCAGGACCCGGTCCGCCGCGACTTCGTGGACCAGGAGGGCTTCGAGAAGCTCCTCTCCGCCAAGGGCATCGCCAACGACGACACGGTCGTCCTCTACGGCGGCAACAACAACTGGTTCGCGTCCTACGCCTACTGGTACTTCAAGCTCTACGGCCACCAGGACGTCCGCCTGCTCGACGGCGGCCGCAAGAAGTGGGAGCTCGACTCCCGCGACCTGGTCGACGGCAAGGACGTCCCGAACCGCCCGGCCACCGCGTACAAGGCCAAGCCGCAGGACAGCTCGATCCGCGCGTTCCGCGACGACGTCGTGGCCGCGATCAACGTCCAGAACCTGGTCGACGTCCGCTCGCCCGACGAGTTCTCCGGCAAGCTCCTCGCCCCGGCGCACCTCCCGCAGGAGCAGTCGCAGCGCCCCGGCCACGTGCCGAGCGCCCGCAACATCCCGTGGTCGAAGAACGCCAACGACGACGGCACCTTCAAGTCCGACGACGAGCTGACGGCCCTTTACCAGGCCGAGGGCGTCGACCTGGACACGAAGGACACCATCGCCTACTGCCGCATCGGCGAGCGCTCCGCGCTCACGTGGTTCGTGCTGCACGAGCTCCTGGGCCAGGAGAACGTCAAGAACTACGACGGCTCCTGGACCGAGTACGGCTCGCTGGTCGGCGTGCCGATCGAGCTCGGCCCCAACAAGTAATCCGCCCCGCCCCGTAGCGGCAGTACCGCAGTACCTCTCTAGGACAGGACAGAGAACATGTGTGGAGCACAGATCGGCGGGCCCGACCTCGCGACGCTCAAGCCCGGTGAGACCGCGATCCAGGGTCAGGTGACCAAGGACGGCGAGCCCGTCAGCGGATACGTCCGCCTGCTGGACTCGACCGGCGAGTTCACCGCGGAGGTTCCCACCTCCGCCACCGGCCAGTTCCGCTTCTACGCGGCCACGGGCTCCTGGACGCTGCGGGCGCTCGTCCCGGGTGCCCAGGCGGACCGCGCCGTCGTGGTCGCCGAGGCCGGCGGCGTGACGGACGTCGCCATCGCGGTCTGACGACGACCGCAGAGCTGAACCGGCCGAAGGGCCGCACCCCCGGGGGTTGGACGCCACTGGACCGGGGTGCGGCCCTTCGTGCCGTCCCCGCCCTTGCCCCGCGGGATTACCGCTCTACGCTGGAGGTATGTACGCCCGGCGCCGGCGCGCCTACTTCCTGCTCATGGGCGGATGCCTGTTCCTCTTCGTCTCCGCCTGGTCCTTCGTGCGCCTGTTCTCGGTCGAGGCGGCGGTGGCCCTGTGCGTGGTCGCCATGGTCATCCCGCCGGTCGCGGCGATGGTCGCGAACCGCAGGGGCCCCGACGACCGCTGGTGGGACGACCCGTCCGGAGATCCGAAATCGGACGAGTGGTGGGACGAACTGGACGGAAAGCGGCGGCACGAGGACTGAACGCGTCCGGAGATAAGACCGTAATAAAGATGCGTACAACTGCTCCCCCATCGAAGGTGTCTTCGGTGTGCGCGGGTAAATGAACCCTGCGCCTCCAGTCCTGTGGGGGACCCCTTTGGAACACGAACAGACCATTCCCGAGCCGCGGAAAGCGGCGGAGAATGGGCCGGAATCGGACACTCCTGAATTTCCGGCGATATCAACGGAAACTCCGGACGTGGCCGTTCCGCAGCGCCCGCGCCGCCGCCGGGGCCGCACGACCCTCCTGATCGCGGCCGCCGTCGTCCTCGGTGCCCTCGCCGGCACCGCCACCGGCTACGCGGTCCAGTACCACCGCGACCCCACCCCGCTGCCCCCGCTGGCCCAGCAGAAGCTGGACACGCCGAAGGCGCTCGCGCCGGACGACGCCACGACGTGGAAGACGGTCAACGCCAACCGCTGGCACAAGACCGACGGCGACCTCACCGAGCTCCTGATCGAGGTGCCGGCCGGGGCGAAGGCCGAGGACAGCGGCTACGACAGCCTCGACTCCTTCGCGACGACCTTCGACATGCCGGAGAGCGCCCTGCGCAACTTCTCGAAGGACGGCTTCCGGCGCGTCGCGACGACTGTCTGGAGGCAGGACGACGTCCTTGTCGAGCTGCGGCTGGTGCAGTTCCACGACTTCTCCGGCGCGAACGGCTACCAGAGGGCGCAGTCCGGCTACATGCGCTTCGAGAGGAACGCGGGCAACGACGGCGTGGCCATCCCCGGCGTCCCCGCGGAGCTCGGGCACGTCTGGGTGGCGTCGGAAACCCGCCAGGAGCCGGGTTACGCCCCGATCCGCGAGGGCCGGGCCATCGTCCGCCGCGGTGACATCGTTCTGGACCTCTTCTACGTCGACATGCGCGGCCGCCGGATAGCCGAAAGCGATGTCATCGACCTGGCCAAGCGACAGCTGGAGCGACTGTGACCGAGCAGCAGCCCGGGACGACCCCGGCACCCGAGGCCCCGGCCGGCCCGGCCGGAACCCCACGGACGGGTGGCCGTAGGACGACGGTCGCCCTCATCGCGGTGGCTGTGGCCGCGCTCGCCCTCGTCGGCGGCGGGGTCTGGGCGTCCTCCGCCCTCGCGGACGCCGACCGGACCGCGCCGACCGCCTACTGGGTCGAGGCCGGCGGGAAGCCGCCCGAGGTCAAGAAGCCCGAACCGGTGCCCGTGAGCCTCTTCTCGGGCAAGCTGCTCCCCGTTCCCTCCGGCTTCGCCCCGGGGCCCGACCTCGCGGGCGACGGGAACGACTTCTTCATCTCCGGGGACAAGGCCACCGAGGGCTTCAAGGAAGCCCGCAAGGGCCTGTCGAACTCGGAGCGCAAGAAGCGCGACGACATGCTGGCCGACCTCAAGCTCAAGGGCGTGGCCGGGCGGAGCTACACCGGTGACCGCGGGTTCGTGGTGGAGATCCGCATCATGCAGGCCGACCCGCGGGCCGTGGGGGCGTTCGCCGAGGTCTCCAAGAAGCTCCTCGACCTCATCGGCGATGACCGCGACGCGCCGAAGGTGGACGGTTTCCCGGACGCCAAGTGCTCCCTGCTGGCCGTGGGCGAGGAGAAGCACGAGAGGATCGACTCCCTCTACTGCGTGGCCGTCGAGGGCGACGTGATGGTCAATTTCCGCGCCTACGGACCCAAGGAAAGCTTCTCGAAGTCCGACGCCGCGACGTTCCTCAAGAACCAGCTGACCCACCTGAAGTCCCCCGGGGAGTCCGTGTGACCGAGCAGAACACCCTCGGAGCCCCCGCGGCCCCGGAGGCACCCGAGACCGCGCCGGCCCCCACCGGGGTCCCCGTGGTGCCCGCGCCCCCCAAGGACCGCCGCGTGCTGCGCGCCGTCCTGCGCTGGAGCGCGGCCGTCCTCGCCTTCGGCGTCGCCGGCACGGGGGCCGCGTACGGCCTGGTGCAGCCCGAGCGCACCGACATCCCGGGCCTGTCGACCCGGTCCGACGGCCGCTGGGACTACCCGGCGCTGGTCAAGCCCACCCTGCCCCCCGGCGCTCCGCTGCCCTTCGCCCCGGACGACGCGGACGGCATCCACTACGCGGGCCTGACCCAGCTGCTCCTGCCCGCCCCGCTCGGATCCGCCCCGGACCCCGCGCTGAAGCTGGAGAAGGACTCGGTCGTGACCGTGGACACCTTCCTCCAGGAGTACGACCCCGGCACACGCGAAAAGATGAAGCAGGACTTCGCCGACGACGGGCTGCGCCAGATCGTGGGCCGTGGCTGGACCACCCCGGACGGCGTCCGGACCCGGGTCTACCTGCTGCGCTTCCACGCGTCGGGCTTCGCGGACACCTTCAAGGGCTGCGGCACCGGGATGAACCTGAACGGCGTCAGCCGGATGGAGTGGGAGGACGCCTGGGACAAGGCCCTGCCCGCCAACAGTGCCCCGGCCGCCGACGGCGTGAAGGTCCTGGAGGAATCCGTCCCGTTCGGCGACGAGCAGATCCTGGCCGGCTGCGTCGAGTCGGGCGACGTCCAGGCCGTGATCCTGCAGAGCCGCAAGGGCGAGGCGCCGGTCGTGCCCCTCCACCAGGCGGTGATCCTGCAGAGTCAGCTGCTGGGCTGAGCGGTGGTACGGCCTACCTCACACGGTGCGCCGGTTCCCGGGCCAGTAGGCTTGGGGACCGGCCCGTACACCGCACCGAATCCTCCGAGGAGCACCCCGTGCTTGAGGCAGTCTTCACCTCCCTGCTGGTCCTGGTCTGCGTCGGCGTCATGGCCTTCACCGGCCTGGCCGTCAAGAAGCTGTACCAGGGTCAGCGCTGAGCAGCCGACCGGCCGACCGCCCCGGAACCCCTCCCACAGATCGCCTGAGCAGCCAACCATGATCCAGATCCCGTCCGACCTGAACCCGGGCCTCGTCCCCCTCGCCTTCCTCCTCGGTACCTGGGAAGGCGCCGGCGTCTTCGACTACCCCGGCGAGGAGAAGTGCAATTTCGGCCAGGAAGTCGTCTTCACCCACGACGGCCGGGACTTCCTCGAGTACCACTCGCACACCTGGGTGCTCGACGCCGAGGGCAACAAGGTGCGCCCGCTGGAGTCCGAGTCGGGCTACTGGCGCATCGACGACACCCGCAAGGTCGAGATCGTCATGGTCCGTGACCAGGGCGTCGTCGAGATCTGGTACGGCGAGCTCGCCGATCAGAAGCCCCAGATCGACCTGGTCACCGACGCGGTGGCGCGTACGGCCACCTCTCGCCCGCACAGCGGCGGAAAGCGCCTCTACGGGTACGTGAAGAGCGACCTGATGTGGGTCGGCGAGAAGGCCACCCCCGACGTCGAGCTGCGCCCGTACATGTCGGCCCAGCTGAAGAAGGTCGTCACCCCGGAGGAGATCGCCGACATGGCGCGCAACCTCCCCGAGCTCCCCGAAGACGGCATCGCCTTCTTCCGCTGAGCCCGCCGCACCGAGCGGAAGAAGGGGACCACGGGCACGCCCGCGGTCCCCTTCGCGCGCTTACACTGGCCGGGTGGTGACCACCGACTGGAAGAGCGACCTGCGGCAGCGCGGCTACCGGCTGACACCGCAGCGCCAGCTTGTGCTGGAAGCCGTCGACGCCCTGGAGCACGCCACTCCCGACGAGATCCTCGTCGAAGTGCGCAAGACCGCCTCCGGCGTCAACATCTCCACCGTCTACCGGACGCTGGAGCTCCTCGAAGAGCTGAAGCTGGTCTCGCACGCCCACCTCGGGCACGGCGCGCCCACCTACCACCTCGCCGACCGGCACCACCACATCCACCTCGTCTGCCGCGACTGCACCGAGGTGATCGAGGCCGACCTCGACATCGCCGCCGAGTTCACCGCGAAACTGCGCACCACCTTCGGCTTCGAGACCGACATGAAGCACTTCGCGATCTTCGGCCTGTGCGCGGAATGCGCCGCCAAGCGCCCTTAGGGCCGCCCCCGGCGGGGTCGTAGGCTTGGTGGCATGACCAGCAGCCCCTTGCTCCATCTTCCCGGTGCCGTACCCGCCGAAGGCCGTGACGAGGGCGTCGCCGCCCACTACGGAGAGCTCTACGGCGAACAGCGCGCCCTCGCCGACGGGCGGGGCTTCGTCGACCTCTCCCACCGCGGGATCGTCACCGTCACCGGACCCGACCGGCTGAGCTGGCTGCACCTGCTGCTCACCCAGCACGTCAGCGAGCTCCCGGCCGGACAGGCCACCGAGGCGCTGATCCTCTCCGCCAACGGGCACATCGAGCACGCGCTCTACCTCGTCGACGACGGCGAGACCGTGTGGGCCCACGTCGAACCCGGCACCCAGGAGGCGCTGATCGCCTACCTGGAGGCGATGAAGTTCTTCTACCGCGTCGAAGTCGCCGACCGGACCGCCGAGTTCGCCGTCGTCCACCTTCCGGCCGGCTCCATCGCCGAGCTGCCCGGCAAGCACCCCGTACGCGAGACCGCGTACGGCCGTGACGTGTTCCTCCCGCGGGAGGACCTGGAGGCCTTCGCCGCCACGCACGGCCCCGCCGCCGGGCTCCTCGCCTACGAGGCCCTGCGCGTCGAGGCCCACCGGCCGCGGCTCGGCCTGGAGACCGACCACCGCACCATCCCGCACGAGCTGGGCTGGATCGGCACCGCCGTCCACCTCCAGAAGGGCTGCTACCGCGGCCAGGAGACGGTGGCCCGCGTCCACAACCTGGGGAAGCCGCCGCGCCGCCTGGTCTTCCTGCACCTGGACGGCTCCGAGGTGCTGCTCCCGCCGCACGGCGCGCCGCTGCGGCTCGCCGCCGACGGCGAGGAGGGCCGCCAGCTCGGCTTCGTCACCACCGCCGTACGCCACCACGAGCTCGGGCCGATCGCCCTCGCGCTGGTCAAGCGGAACGTGCCGGTCGACGCCCCGCTGCTGGCCGGCAACACGGCCGCCGCGCAGGAGGTCGTCGTAGCGCCCTGACGGCTCACATGTCGATGACGACGGTGAACGGGCCGTGGTTGGTCAGCGAGACCCGCATGTCCGCGCCGAACCGGCCCGTCTCCACCGTCGCGCCCAGCCCGCGCAGCTGCGCCACCACCTCGTCGACCAGCGGCTCGGCCACCGGGCCGGGCGCCGCCGCGTTCCAGGTGGGGCGGCGGCCCTTGCGGGCGTCCCCGTAGAGCGTGAACTGGGAGATCACCAGCAGCGGCGCCCCGATGTCGCTGCAGGACTTCTCCGCCTCCAGGATCCGCAGCGACCACAGCTTGCGCGCCAGCAGCGCCGCCTTCTCCGGGGTGTCGTCGTGGGTCACCCCCACCAGCACGCACAACCCCTCGCCGACGATCTCGCCCACCGTCTCGCCGGCCACCACGACGCTCGCGCCGTCCACCCTCTGCACCACTGCTCGCATACCACCTGTGTACCAGGCGTGCACCCGTCCGGGGCCGATCGGGTGGAGTGGGACTGCGTCCACACCACGGAGAGTGGCACCATGCACGCAGGCGGTGCCCCCAGCACCGGTCGAGGGGACGGACACGAACGCATGAACACTCCTGGTACCTCCGCACCTGCACCCACATCCGCGTCCACAGGGCCCGCGTCACCGGCCGGCGCGGCCGCGCCCGCGACGGCGCCGCGGCCGCCCGCGCAACGCACC
>NZ_JBHWBP010000053.1:26206-35327 GCF_042735575.1 Streptomyces sp. NPDC059564
GCCGGGCGGGCCCCCCCCCGGCCGGGCGCGGCGGCCCCCCCCCAACCCCCCCGGCGACACCGGGTCGCCGACCGCCGGGGGGCCGACCACCCCCGCCACGGCGCTCGGCCTGCCCGAACTGCGCGCCCTGCGCCGCGACGCGCAGCGCGACGAGGCCGACCTGAGCTACGTACGCAGGCTCCTGCAGGGCCGCATCGACATCCTGCGGGCCGAACTCGCCCGCCGGACGGACCCCGAGGCACGGGTGGTGGACCGGCTGTCGGAGATCCTCGCCGACGCCCCGTCCAGCCGCAGCGCCTCCGCCCGGCACGTCACGCTCGGCACCCCGCACAGCGAGGAGTTCCGGCTGCTGGCCGCCGAGATGCTGTCCGACGTGGAACTGTCGGACCTGGCCGCCCGCACGGACGCCGAACTGCACGACGCGATGGGCCGGCTGGTCGGCTACGAGCAGCAGGTCTCGCGGCGCAGACAACAGCTCCAGCGCATGGCGGACGACTCCAGCGCCGAGATCACCCGCCGCTACCGCGAGGGCGAGGCGCAGGTGGACGACCTCCTGGCGTAGCGGAGCGGCCGTCGGCTCCTGCCGGGCCACCGCCGGTCCCCGGTCGCGGGCCGCCGGAAAATCGGGCGACCCGCCGGAGTCCGGCGATTAGCGTGACCGGTCATGAGCGCAGACGTCCGGCCGATCGCCGCCTCCGAACTCCCCGACTGGCTGAACACCCTCAACACCGGATTCCTCACCCCGGGCACCCCGACCGAATCCGATGTGGCGCAGCGCGCCGAACACAGCGAACCGGGCCGCCTGCTGGGCGGCTTCGACCCCGACACCGGCCGCTGCGTGTCGACCTTCCGCTCCTTCACCCAGGAGCTGACCGTGCCCGGCGGGGCCACCGTCCCGTGCAGCGCGGTCTCCAACGTCACCGTGCTGCCCACCCACCGCCGCCAGGGCCTGCTGACCCGCATGATGGCCGCCGAACTCGCCGCCGCCCACGCCCGCGGCGACGTCCTGTCGATCCTGGTCGCCGCCGAGCACCCGATCTACGGGCGCTACGGCTTCGGGCCCGCCACCTCCCTCACCGAATGGGAGATCGACGTCCCGCGCACCGGTCTCGACCGGCACCGCCCGCTCCCCGCCGACGGGGGCCGCATCGACCTGGTCGACGGCGCCGAGGTGCGCCGCGTCGGGCCCGCCCTGCACGAGCGGCTGCGCGCGTCCACGAACGGCGCGATCAGGCGCGACGACCGCTGGTGGAACCTGGTGACCGGCAAGGTGGAGTACTCCCACCGCCCCTTCAAGGAAAAGATGTTCGCCGTGTACCGGACGGCGGAGGGCGAGGTGGCGGGGCTGGCCGCCTACCGCGCCGACGACCACTGGACCGACGCGAAGGTCCCGCAGCAGACCCTGTACGTGAAGGAGCTGATCGCGCTCACCCCGCGGGCGGAGCGGGCGCTGTGGCACTTCCTGTGCTCCATCGACTGGGTGCTGAAGGTCCGCACCGGCTACCGGGCCCCCGACGACCTCGTGCCCGAGCTGCTGCCCGATCCGCGCGCGGCCCGGACGGTGACCGTCGCCGACTTCCTGTGGGTGCGAGTGCTGGACGTCGTACGGGCGCTCGGCGCGCGGACGTACGCCGTGCCCGGGGTGCTCGTCCTGGAGGTCGACGACCCGTCCGGTCCGGCGGGCGGCCGCTACCGGCTGGACGCGGGCGGCGGTACGTGTTCCCGTACGGAGGAGCCCGCCGACCTGCGGCTCGACGCGTCCGCGCTGGCCTCGCTGTACCTCGGCGACGCGTCGGCGGTGCGGCTGGCCGCGCTGGGCCGGGTGGCCGGACAGCGGCCCGGGGCGGTGGAGCTCGCCGACGCGGTGTTCCGCACCGCGCGCAGGCCGTGGTGCCCGGACATGTTTTGATCGGACACCTTCTGACCGGCCGGCGGCCATCGTTGTGACAACCAGGGGAACGAGTGACGTGTTGACGATCGTGGAACGGCTGCGCGCGGCGGGCTGCGTGTTCGCCGAGGAAGAGGCGGACCTGCTGGTCGCGGCCGCCACCGACGACGGGCACCTGTCGGGCATGGTGGCCCGCCGGGTGGCCGGGGAACCGCTGGAGCACGTGGTCGGCTGGGCGGAGTTCTGCGGGCTGCGGATGGAGGTGGGCGCGGGGGCCTTCGTGCCGCGGCGGCGCACCGAGTTCCTGGTGCAGGAGGCGGTGGCGCTGACCCGGCCCGGCGCGGTGGTCCTCGACCTGTGCTGCGGGGTCGGCGCCCTCGGCGCGGCCGTCGCCGACCGGGTCCCGGGTGGCGTCGAGCTGCACGCCGCCGACATCGACCCCGGCGCGCTGGCGTACGCCCGGCGCAACGTGGCTCCGTACGGGGGCACGGTCTGGGAGGGCGACCTGTACGAGGCGCTCCCGGAGCGGCTGCGGGGGCGGGTGGACACGCTGGTGGTCAACGCCCCGTACGTGCCGACGGAGGAGATCGGGCTGATGCCGTCGGAGGCCCGGGACCACGAGCCGCTGGTCTCCCTCGACGGGGGCGCGGACGGCCTGGACGTCCACCGGCGGGTGGCGGCGCGGGCCGAGGCCTGGCTGGCGCCGGGCGGACACCTGCTGATCGAGACCAGCGCCCGGCAGTCGCCGGTGACGGCGTCCGCCCTGACGGCCGGCGGGCTCGCGGTACGGGCGGTCAGCTCCGAGGAGCTGTACGCGACCGTGGTCATCGGGACGTCCGGGGTCCGGTAGGGACCCCGGCGGGTGCCTCAGGCGGGGGTGCCCTCAGCCGCGGGTGCCTCAGGCGCGGCGGCCGAGGACCTCGGCGACCCGGATGTACCCGTCCGTTCCGTGCCCGAGTTCGACGGTGCGGCGGGCCGTGGCCTCGATGGCGCGCATCACGCCCGCGTCGATGCCGTGCTCCTGCGAGGCGTGGACCACGTGGGTCATCGTCGACAGCCCCGAGGTGAGCGGGTTGCCCTCGCCGGAGAAGCCGCCGTCGTCGAACTCGGCCGCCATCTCCTCGAAGAGCGGCGGCAGGATCGTGGCGATGCCCTGGGCGAAGGGGGCCAGTTCCCGGGCGCTGATGCCCTCGGCCCGGGCGATCGCGACGGCGTGCGCGTAGCCCGCCATCGCCGTCCAGAAGACGTCGAGCAGTGCGATGTCGTAGGCGGCCGCCCGGCCGACGTCCTCCCCGAGGTGGGTGTGCGTGCCGCCCAGCGCCTCCAGCACGGCGCGGTGTTCGGCGTAGAGGTCCTCGGGGCCGCTGTGGATGTACACGGAGGCGGGGGTGCCGATGGTGGTGGTCGGGGTCATGATCGCGCCGTCCAGGTAGCGGATGCCGTGGCGCTCCGCCCAGTCGCCCGTGTCGCGGGCCCGCCCGGGGGTGTCGGCGGAGAGGTTCACGAGGGTGCGTCCCTTGAGGGCACGGGTGACCGGCTCGGTGCGCAGCACGGCGTCCGAGGCGTCGTAGTTCACCACGCAGATCACGGTCAGGGGGCTCGCGGCGACCGCCCCGTCGGCCGAAGCGGCGCCGAAGGCCCCGCGTTCGACCAGTTCGCGGTCCCGGCCCGGGGTCCGGTTCCAGACGGTGACGGACAGACCGGCGTCCAGGAAGGCGCGGGCCAGGCACCGGCCCATCGGGCCCAGACCGAGCACGGTAACGGCAGACTGCATGGAGGAACTCCCTCTGAAGCAATGACAATTGATAAGAAAAGGGGCGGAGATGACGCGCAGTCGGGCCCAGGACCCGAACGTCTGCGGGGTGACGGCGGCCATCGCCGTGATCGAAGGCAAATGGAAGACCGCGCTGCTGTGGCTGCTGGAATCCGGTCCGCACCGGCCCGGTGAGCTGCGCCGGCTGCAGCCGGGCCTGAGCGAGAAGGTGCTGACCCAGGCACTGCGCGAGATGGAGGCGGACGGCCTGGTGCACCGGGAGGTGCACGACGTGCTGCCCTTGAAGACCGAGTACTCCCTGACGGAGTTCGGCCGCGAACTCTCCGAGGCGCTGGGCCCGGTCTCCGACTGGGGCCACCGCCGCCTGGAGCGGCTCGTCGCGGACTCAGGGGGCCGGCCGGCTTCCTGAGGCGGCGCGGCGCTCCTTCCCTTCTCTCCGCGCCCCGCCTGGAACAAGCCTCGCGGGTCCGGGGCGGGGCGCCAAGTACCCACAAAAAAGTGGGTGGGGGTGAGGGAGGGCTACGTGGTGCGGGGCTGGTTGAAGCGGAGGAGGTTGCCGGAGGGGTCGCGGAAGGCGCAGTCGCGTACGCCGTAGGGCTGGTCCATCGGTTCCTGCAGGACCTCGCCGCCGGCCGCGCGGATCCGCTCGAAGGTGGCGTCGCAGTCGGTGGTCTGGAAGATGACGCCGCGCAGCAGGCCCTTGGCCATCAGCTCGGCCGCCGCCTGCCGGTCCTCGTCGGTGGCGCCCGGGTCCGCGAGCGGCGGCTCCAGGACGATCTCCACGTCCGGCTGCGCGGGCGAGCCCACGGTCACCCAGCGCATCCCCTCGAAGCCGACGTCGTTGCGCACCTCCAGGCCGAGCACGTCACGGTAGAAGGCGAGGGCCTTCTCGTGGTCGTCGACGGCGATGAAGCACTGCGAGAGCTTGATTTCCATGCCTTCACGCTACGGACCGGTGGCCGCCTTCGCCCCTTTGCCGCGGACCGGCCGGGTGTGGAGCTTGGCGACGCAGGCCGGGATGGCGGCGCTGTCGTCGTGGTCCCGGGCCCGGTACGCGCTCGGGGTCTCGCCGACCAGCTCGGTGAACCGGGAGCTGAAGGAGCCCAGCGAGGTGCAGCCGACCGCCATGCAGACCTCCGTCACCGTGAGGTCGCCCCGCCGCAGCAGCGCCTTGGCCCGCTCGATCCGGCGGGTCATGAGGTGGCTGTACGGGGTCTCGCCGAAGGCGGCGCGGAAGCTCCGCGAGAAGTGGCCCGGCGACATCAGCGCCACCCGCGCCAGCGCGGGGACGTCCAGCGGCTGCGCGTAGTCGCGGTCCATCAGGTCACGGGTCCGGCGCAGCCGGACGAGATCGGAAAGGGGTACACGGGGCACACGACCACGGTACAGACCGGGCCGCCGGGGCCGCCGGGGCCGGCGGAGCTTCTAAGATCATCGGCATGTCAACACGACTCGTGCAGATCAACATGAAGGCCCACGACGACTCCGCGCTCGGCCGGTTCTGGGCGGAGGCACTCGGCTGGGGTATCGACAGCGAGGGACCCGGCGTGACCAACCTCGAACCCGTGGGCTTCGCCTACCCCGACCCCGTGGCCGTTTGCATCGACATCATCGCCCGCCCGGAACCCAAAACGGTCAAGAACCGTGTGCACCTTGATCTGGCCACCACCTCGACCGCCCATCAGGCGGAGTTGGTCGCGCGCTTGAAGGATCTCGGCGCGACGCTCGCCGACGTGGGGCAGGGCGACGTCCCCTGGACGGTCATGGCCGACCCGGAAGGCAACGAGTTCTGCGTCCTGGAGCCCCGTCCGGTCTACCGGGACACCGGGCCGATCGCCGCGGTGGTGGTCGACTGCGCCGACCCGCGAGGGATGGCCCGGTTCTGGGGCGAGGCGATGGACTGGACGCTGCACGAGGTCACCGACGACCAGGCGACCATGCGCTCCGCCAAGGGCGTCGGCCCCTACCTGGAGTTCCTCCGCACTCCCGACACCAAGAGCGTGTGGAACCGCGTCCACCTCGACGTCGGCCCCTACCTCGGTGACGACCCGGCCGCAGAGGCGGCCCGACTGCGCGCCCTGGGCGCCACCGATCCTGATTTTGACCAGTCCGCGATCCACTGGACGGTTCTGGCCGACCCGGAAGGCAACGAGTTCTGCCTCCTCTCGCCCCGCTGACCTTCGGGCGAGTCACAGGGGGCCTCCGGGGACGGGGGTGGGAGCTATTGCAAGCGTCCGCTTGCAATAGTTAGCAGGGTGCGGCAGGATCGGGGCATGGCATCGCTCAACGTCGGAAACCTCGGCGAATACCTCCGTGAACAGCGGCGGCAGGCCCAGCTTTCGCTGCGGCAGCTGGCCGACGCCGCGGGAGTGTCGAATCCGTACCTGAGCCAGATCGAGCGCGGGCTGCGCAAGCCGAGCGCGGACATCCTCCAGCAGCTGGCCAAGGCGCTGCGGATCTCCGCGGAGACGCTGTACGTGCAGGCCGGGATCCTCGACGAGCGGGACCGGGACGAGGTGGAGACGCGGGCCGTCATCCTCTCCGACCCGTCGATCAACGAGCGGCAGAAGCAGGTGCTGCTCCAGATCTACGACGCGTTCCGCCGGGAGAACGCGCTGGAGGCGGAGGAGCCCGAAACGGACTCCTCCGGCTCCGGCTCCGGCTCGGGCTCCGGCTCCGGCGACACCGCGGTGCCCCCTACGAACTGACTGTGATCCGGGAGGACCAGCACATGGCCATCGCCGATGACCTGAAGAAGACCCTCACCGACCCCACCCCCCTCTACTTCGCCGCCGGCACCGCCGACCTCGCCGTCCAGCAGGCCAAGAAGGTGCCCGGGCTCATCGACCAGCTGCGCGCCGAGGCCCCCGCGCGCATCGAGGCCGTGAAGAACGCCGACACCAAGGCAGTCCAGGAGAAGGCGAAGGTCGCCCAGGAGGCGGTCACCGCGAAGGTCGCCGAGGTCCTCGGGGCGATCGACCCGAAGAAGCTGGGCGAGACTGCCCAGGACCTGGCGCTGCGCGGCGTCGGCGTCGCCGCCGAGTACGCCGTCCGGGCCAAGGAGACCTACGACAAGGTCGCCGAGCACGGCGAGCAGGCCGTCCGCGCCTGGCGCGGAGAGGTCGCCGACGAGATCGTCGACATCGCCGGCGCCGTGGAGCCGGAGCCGGAGACGGCGCCCGCCGCCGAGGCCTCCGCCGACGACGCGGCCGCCGGTGACGCGGCCGGGGAAAAGCCGGCCGCAAGGAAGAACGGCGTGCGCCGCGGCACGGCCAAGAAGGCCACCGTCACGGCCGGCGACGAGAGCTGATCGAGCCGGAACGGACCGGGCACCCGCGGGGTGCCCGGTTCGTTGTCGTTTGGGAAAGCGGCTCCGGCGGTAGCGTGGAGTCAGGTGTGCCCGAGGCGAGAAGGCGGTCGAGACGATGCTGATGCAGGGATTCAACAACGGGGTGCTCCCGTTGCTCGGCTACGCCATGCTGGCGCTCGCCGTCGTGGCCTTGGTGCTGGCGGTGCTGCCCCGCGAGGACGCGTACCGGGCCGCCGACAAGCAGACCAAGACGTTCTGGCTGGTCATCCTGGGTGTCACGGTCCTGGTGGACTTCTTCCTCGGGATGCTGTTCCTGCAGATCGCGGGTCTGGTGGCGACCATCGTGTTCATGGTCGACGTGCGCCCCGCCCTCAAGCAGGTCTCCGGCGGCCCCCGCCGGGGCGGCAGCAGCAGCGACGGACCGTACGGCCCCTACAACGGCGGCCGGTAGGCGCGGACGGGTCGCCGACGGGTCGCCGTCGGGCCCGTTCAGCCCGCCGAGCGGGAGAGCAGGACCACGGCCACGTCGTCGGTGAGCTCGCCGCCGTTGAGGCGGCGGGCCTCGGTGACGGAGGCCTCCAGCAGGCCCTCGCCGCTCAGACCGCGGTCCAGGTGCCGGTTGATCATCTCGACCATGCCGTCCTGCCCGAGGCGCTCGCGGCCGTCCCCGATCCGGCCCTCGATGAGGCCGTCGGTGTAGAGCATCAGGCTCCAGGTGCCGCCCAGGTCGACCTGACGGCGGGGCCAGCGCGCCCGGGGCAGCAGGCCCAGCGCCGGGCCGCTGTTCTCGTACGGGAGGAGCCGCGCGGGGCGGCCCGGCCGGGATATCAGCGGGGCCGGATGCCCGGCCAGGCACAGGCCCGCGCGGCGGCCGTCCGGGGAGATGTCCACGGTGCACAGCGTCGCGAAGATCTCCTCGCAGGGGCGCTCGACCTCCAGGACCTCCTGGAGAGTGGCCAGCAGGTCGTCGCCGCACAGGCCGGCCAGGGTCAGGGCGCGCCAGGCGATGCGCAGCTCGACGCCGAGGGCGGCCTCGTCGGGGCCGTGGCCGCAGACGTCCCCGATCATGGCGTGGACGGTGCCGTCGGGGGTGCGGACGGTGTCGTAGAAGTCCCCGCCCAGCAGGGCCCTGCTGCGGCCGGGGCGGTAGCGGGCGGCGAAGCGGAGGTCGGAGCCCTCCAGCAGGGGGGTCGGGAGCAGGCCGCGTTCGAGACGGGCGTTCTCCTGGGCGCGCAGTTTCGATTCTGCGAGCTTGTACTGGGCGATGTCCGCCCGCTTTCTCTCCACGGCGTAGCGGATGGCGCGGCTCAGCAGCCGCCCGTCGAGCTCGTCGCGCAGGAGGAAGTCCTGCGCGCCGACGCGGACGGCCTCGGCGGCGCGGTCGGCGTCGGCCTCCGCCGTCAGGACGAGGACGGCGTGGCGGGGGGCGAGGCGGAGCACCTGGCGGAGGGCCCCGAGGCCGTCGCCCTCGGTGTCGGCGTCCGCGGAGGCGGCGCCGGGCAGGGCGAGGTCCAGGTCCAGCAGGACGCAGTGCACGTCGGGCGTGAGCAGCCGCGCGGCCTCGGTGAGGTTGCGGGCGCTGCGGAGCCGGATGCGGTGGCCGTCGGCGTCGAGGATCTCGGGGACGGTGAGGCCGCCCGCCGGGTCGTCCTCGATCACCAGCAGGGTCAGCGAGGCCTGGGGTGCGGTGCCGCTTTCCGCGGCCGGGATCTCCCTTTGCCGCGGTACGGGTGCGGGCATCGTTTCCGGTTCCTTCCCTCCCCCCGAGGGTGCGCTCATGCGGCGACCCTAGCGGGCGGGTGGGGCGAGCGGAATGGTGAGCGGGGGCGGGCCTCCGGCATATGCCCTTATCGCGGGGGAAACCCCGTTCCCGGGATGACGAACGTCACCCCGAAAGCTCGTCCACCGAGATCAGGCCGCGCCCGGCCCCTGGGGCTCCGCCCCAGACCCCGCGCCTCGAACGCCGGCGAGGCTGGATTGTGGCTGAACACCGCCACCAGGCAATGCCGACGCCTCTGGGCCCCGCCGGGGAAATTCAGGGCAGAACGGCAAAAATCAGCCCCGCCCGGGGGCACCTCCCAGCGGTAGCTGGGGGCGTTTGACGCGCGGGGGTCCGGGGGCGGAGCCCCCGCAACCTAGCCGCGCTGTG
>NZ_JBHWBP010000054.1:0-34943 GCF_042735575.1 Streptomyces sp. NPDC059564
GGCCGTCCCGACGCGGAAGGACGATGAGACTGACGGGAAACCCCCATACCCTCCCTGATCCGGACCGGCTCGGATCCCGTCCCTCCGCAGCTCCTGCCGGGCATGGCCGACGCCGCCGGGGTGGAACCCCTTCCGGGCTCCGACCCGCAGGGCGGGTGGCGGGTGGGCAGGCGCCGCTGGGCTTCGGGGGTCGAGGGGGAGATGGCGGGCCCGCGCCTCGCCCCCGCCCCCCTCAGCACGCCCTCGCCCCCGGGAAGAGGCGCCGGAGGGCGTGGAGCCAGGGGTGGGTGGACGGGGAGCCGTCCAGGACGGCTCGGAATTGGGCCTGGGTGCGGATGGCCCGCAGGACGGACAGGTCGTCGCGGCCCGGCGGCGGGGGCGGCGGGGTGCCGTGCTGGGCCGCGCGGTAGGTGTCGAGGAGGTACTGCTCGATGGCGCTCATGCATCCACCCTCACCCCGTCGGCGGCAACCCGCGCGACGATTGACGTTCCCCGTCAATCGAGGCCTCCGACCTGCACCGGAGCCCCCGGGTCCGGGACGCGGCGGCCGCGCGTGGCGGCGTACCCCGGCATCCCGGGCGGGCCCCTCACCGGCCAGAATGGGGCGATGAGCGTCACCATCGACATCGCCGGGCTCCCCGAGGAGCGGATCGTCTTCGCGCCCGCCCCGCTGGCCGAGCTCTGCATGGCGCTGCACGCGCTGTCGCAGCCGACCCACCACCCCGGCCTGCACTCCTGGACGACCGCCACCAAGGCCTCGCTGGACCCCTGCCTGGCGGACCGGCTCCTCGAGGCCGATTTCATGTGGCGCAGCTCCTTCTCCGACATCTTCATGCCCTTCGCCGGGGTCCCCGGCGGCAGCGGCCGTCCCGGCGCGACGCTGGCCGAGGACCTGGACACCCTCGACCGGATGGACGACGAGCGGTTCGTGATGGCCGCCCTGGAGCACTGCTGGCTCGCCCTCTACAACGAGGGCGGCGGCCCCTCCCCGCTCAAGGACGCGGGCGCCCGGGCGAAGGCGCTGGAGGCGGCCGCCGCGCGCGGCCCCCGCCAGCTGGAGTTCTCGGTCCGGCTGCTGGACGACACGGACTCCGTGCGCGTCTGGATGCGCCGGCTGCTGGAGGACTGCGGCGAGGCCTTCTTCGACGAGACCTGGCGGCGCCTGGAGCCCCGGCAGACGGCGGACGCCCGTCACAAGGCGGAGGTGCTGCGCCGCAAGGGGCTGCCCGCGGCGCTGCGGGAGGTGTCGGCGGCGCTGAGCGTGGACGAGGGGCTGACCACGATCACCGCCGACAAGATGGTCAACGGCCAGGCCACGGCCACCGATCCGCGGATCGGGACCGGTCTGCTCTTCGTACCGACGAACTTCGGCTGGCCGCACCTGCTCGTGCTGCACGCGCCCGGCTGGCGCCCGGTGGTGCACTACCCGCTGGACTCGCCCGAACTGGGCTCCGCGCCCGGCTCGGTGGAGCTGCTCACGCGCCGGATGGAGGCGCTGGCGCACCCGATGCGGATGATGCTGTGCCGGAGCCTGGCGCGGGCCCCGTACACGACGAGCGAACTGGCGCGGGTCTACGGGATCACCCCGCCGGAGGTGTCCCGGCACCTGGCGGTGCTGAAGAAGGCGGGGCTGCTGCACACGCGCCGCCAAGGGCGTTATGTACAGCATCAGTTGGATCTGTCCGTGGTGGCGCGAATAGGTTCCGATTTCATCGAGGGCATTCTGCGCTGACCCTGCTCCGAACAGTGGCCGGTTTTCGTCGGCGCAGAGTCACCGATATACGGATTTCACAAACCGGAAGCAGTTAAAACCCTGGCGAGAGCGGCCTGTTGATGCCTAACGTGCGTCCACCACTCACCCCATTGCCCTTGCCCGCGGGCCGTGAAAGGACCTTCATGCCCTCTCGCCGTATAGCCGCAGCAACCGCCGCACTGGCGGCCGCGGCCCTCGTCTCCCCGCTCCTCCTCGCCGGTCCGGCGGGTGCCACCGGCAGCCCTGAGAGCGATGCCGCGAGGGGTGACGCGCTGGCCAGGAAACTGGTCAAGGAGGCGACCGGCAAGGGCGCCAACAACCACCTGAAGGTCTTCCAGTCGCTCGCCGACTACAACAACGGCACGCGCGTGGCGGGCTCCAAGGGCCACGTGCAGTCCGCCCAGTACGTGGAAGCCGTGCTGAAGGCGGCCGGGTACGCGGTCACGCGGAACGAGTTCGACTTCGTGTACGTCGAGGCGATCTCCCAGAAGCTGCAGGTCAACGGCGCGAACGGGCGCGACGTCCCGATCCACCTGATGACGTACACGGCCAGCGGCCCGGAGAACGGCATCACCGCGCAGCTCGCGGTCGCCCCGGTCGACGCCGACGGCACCAACGGCTGCGAGCCGGGCGACTTCGCGTCCGGCACCTTCACCGGCAAGATCGCGCTGGTCAAGCGCGGCGGCTGCACCTTCGCGGTGAAGCAGGCGAACGCGGCGGCGGCCGGTGCGGTGGGCGCCGTCATCTACAACAACACGGAGGGCGCCCTGAACGGCACCCTCGGCGACCCGGCCGCGGGCAAGGTCCCCACGGGCGGCGTCTCCCAGGCGGAGGGCGAGAAGCTGGCGGCCGAGGCCGCGGCCGGCCCGGTCGAGCTCACCCTCGACCTCCGGGAACTGCGCGAGAACCGCAAGACGTTCAACGTGGTCGCGGAGACGCGGGGCGGCGACGAGAACAACACCGTCTTCCTCGGCGCCCACCTCGACTCGGTCGCGGCGGGCCCCGGCATCAACGACAACGGCTCCGGCTCGGCCGGCATCCTCCAGGTCGCGCAGCGCCTGGCGAGCAGCCAGACGAAGATCAAGAACAAGGTCAAGTTCGCCTGGTGGTCGGCGGAGGAGTTCGGCCTGCTCGGTTCCGAGGCGTACGTGGCCTCGCTGACCCCGGAGCAGAAGAAGCAGATCAAGCTCTACCTCAACTTCGACATGATCGCCTCGCCGAACGCCGCGTACTTCGTCTACGACGGCGACGACTCCGACAAGGTCGGCTCGGGCCCCGGCCCGGAGGGTTCGGCGCAGCTGGAGAAGCAGATCACCGACTTCCTCGACACGCAGAAGATCCCGCACGAGGGCAGCGACTTCACCGGCCGCTCCGACTACGGCCCGTTCATCGAGGCGGGCATCCCGTCCGGCGGTACGGACACGGGCGCCGAGGGCATCAAGACGCCCGCGCAGGCGACGAAGTTCGGCGGTCAGGCGGGCGTCGCGTACGACGTGAACTACCACGGCAAGGGTGACGACATCACCAACATCGACCAGAAGGCGCTCGACATCAACGTCGACGTCATCGCGAACGCGGTCGGCCACTACGCCTACGACCTGGCCCCGCTGACGCAGCCGGTCGTCTCGAAGCCGACCACGGGTTCGGGCAACGGCGGCGGTCTGCGCCCGGGCCACGACCACGACATCACGCAGTAGGAACCGCTGCGGGCACCGCGGCAGGAACCGCTGCGGGCACCGCGGCAGGAACCGTTGCAAGCGCCGCGGCAGGCACCTCCGCAGGCGCCACAGGGGCCGTCATCCCGTCGTCGGGGTGGCGGCCCCCGCCGTTTCCCCGGCCCACCGCGTGGTGACGTACGTGACCGCGCGCGCGGTCTCGGCCGTGCGGAGGGGGTCGGCCCGGACGGAGCGGGCCAGTTCGAGGTGCAGGAAGCGCGTTCCGCGCTCGGCGGCGAGCCGGCCCTGCTCGTTGCCCCGCCCCGCGAGCCGGCAGGCGTCGGTCCAGGCGCGGCACGGCGTGATCCCCCGGTCCCGGAGCTGCCCGGCGAGCCGTTCGGCGTCGGCGGCGGCCGCGGTCCCGGCGCCGGTGGAGACGATGGCCCCGGCGGTGGCGGAGGAGTCGGCGAAGCCGTGGAGCTGGATGCCGGGCAGGCCCCGGCGGGTCAGTTCGGCGACGACGGCGTGGAAGACGGAGTCGGTGCGGTGGGCCATGTCGGCCGGGTCCTTGGCGGCGGCCGCACTCCCGGAGGCGGCCGCGTCCCCCTCCTCCTCACCGCCCCCGCCCGTGCCCGAGTCCGCGTCCATGCCCGCCCCCGAGCCCGCCTTGCGGTGGGCGCCCGCCAGGACCATGACCCCGCCCGGCGCGCCGCGCAGCACCTCGGCTCCGAGCCGTTCGGTGTCCTGGTCGGCGATGGGGTGCGGGACCTGCACCGACCAGCGCGGGGGCCCGCCGAGGTCGACGTACACGCGGCCCCAGCCGCGGTTCGCGGATCCGGGGCGGGCGGCCGCGTCGGAGACCTCGGCGAAGCGGCGTCCGCCCGGTCCGTCGGTGAAGGTGTCGAGGCGGTAGTCCACGTCGGCGAGCCGCGTACGGGCTTTATCGACATTCCCTTCGAAAAGGGCTGAAACGCCCTCCACAAGGGCGTCCCTCTCCGCCCGCGTCGGCGTGCGATATCCGCCCGTCACCCCGAATTGCGAGGTGAATCGGGTCACCCTGGCCAGCAGATCCGTGTCCCGCGCCACAGGCGAAGGGGCGGGTGCCGCATCCTTTTCGACCACATAAGAGGGCATGAAAGCGACATAAACGGCCGCAGCCAAGATCATTACGCACAGGATCGCAACGATCGTTACGTTTTTTGTGAATTTCGCAGTCATCACTGGCCGAAAATAGCCGAGTGAAAATCGCCCCTGTCCGACCCCCCGGTCCCCCCGGGAAGGACCCCGCCGTGGCCGCTTCGCGCCCCGCGCGGCGGCGCAAGGCCCGCCGCAGGGCCGACATGTCCCTGCTCGGCGGCATCAGGCCCCCGATCACCGTGCTGTCGGTACTGCTGCTCGCCCTGGCGGGATTCACGGCGTTCAGCCTCGGCACCCTCCACGAGGACCGGCTGTCCAAGGCCGTGCTCACCTCGCAGCAGCACTTCGCCGAGGACGGCGCCATCGCCCTGCGCGCCTCCCTCGACGAGAGCGTCACCGACCTCGACCGGGCCGCGGCCCTCTTCTCCACCGGCAAGCCCGCCGCCCCCGACGCCGTCCTCGACCGCATCGGCAGCGTCTACCAGAAGTGGCGCGGCACCGCCGTCGTCGAGATCGGCACCGGCCGGCTGCTCGCCGCCCGCGGCGAGAACCTCCCGCTGACCGCCATCGACCGCACCAAGCTCTCCGGCGAGGGCGGCCTGGCCCCCCGCATGGTCAGACTGCCCGGCGGCGAGACCCGGCTGCTCACCCTCTCGCTCCTGAACTGGAAGGACCAGCCCCAGCAACTGCTGGTCGCCTCCAGCAGCCTGCGCTTCCCCGGCATCAGCCTCGGCGCGTCCCGCTCCATCGCCGTCGTCGGCGCCGACGGCGCGGTGCTCAGCAGCGACGGCATCCCCCAGCCCGAGATGGTCACCGGGACCCGGCGCACCGACGCCGCGCGCGACACCAAGCAGCTGGCCTCCTTCGCCAAGACCGCCGCCGGCAAGACCCGCGCGAACCCCCTCACCGTGAAGGAACCCGGCTCCGGCGGCTTCCCCGGAGTCAGCGGCAGCCTGCTGGGCGGCGAGTCCGGCAAGAACCGCGCCGCCGCCGGCTACGCGAGCCTCGCCGGACCCGAAGCGGGCGTCGGCACCACCGCCACCAGCCTCGACCTCACCGTCGTCGCCATGGTCAACGTGCCGCAGAACCCCGCGCGCACCGCCGACGCCTTCGCCGGCCTGGTCCTGGCCGGCGCGCTGCTCCTGGTCGGCGCCCTCGTCGTGGCCCTGCTCGTGGCCACCGTGCAGCGCCCGCTGATCGCCCTGTTCCTGGAGAGCCGCCGCCTGACCCGGGGCGACCTCACCCGCCCCGTCGCCCTGCCCCGCGGCGGCGAGGCCGCCCGGATCGCCGCCGCCCTGGAGCGGCTGCGCGTACAGCTGCGGTACGACACCCCGGGCGCGCCCGCCTCCCGCGGCCCCCGGCGGCGCCGTACGGGTACCCGTACGCTCCTCGCGCTGTGCGCGGTCCTGCTCCTCGCGTGGTGCGTACCGCTGGGGCTGCTCGTCAACCGGGCCGGGGACGCCGTCGTCGTACCGAAGCAGCTGGTCAGCGACCAGCGCGAGCGCACCGACACCCTCAACGACCGGGTCCGGCGCGCCCTCAACGAGAGCCAGGCCGACCTGCTGTCCGTGGCCTCGCTGATGGACGGCGACACCACCCCCGAGCACATGACCACCGTCCTGGAGCGCACCGCCGACGAACACCTGCGCTACCAGTCCCTCTACGTCCTCGACCCCTCCGGCAAGATCCTCGCCCGGGCGGGCGGCAGCCCGAAGGCCGCCGACGGCAAGGGACCCCGCAAGGCGCCGGTGGCCCTGGACGACGGCGGCAACACCCCGGTGATCGTCGCGACCGCCCCGGTCCCCGCCAAGGAGGGCACGGCCGTCGTCGGCGAGCTGCGCATCGACTTCCTCAACTCCCTCCTCAAGCGGCCCGGCCTCGGGGACATCCGCGTCGTCGACGCCGAGCACCGGATCATCGCCTCCAACGACGGCTACCGCGCCTTCGAGAAGCTCGACGACGAACGCCTCGACGCCCTCGTCGACGGCCCCGCCGCCCGCAAGACCACCCCGCGGCCCACCGGCGTCCTCTACCGCAGCGGCGGCGACCCCGTCCTCGCGGCCGCCGCGCCCTTCTCGGGCGGCGGCGCGGCCGGGGACCTGAAGTGGACCGTGGTCAGCCGGCAGTCCGCCAAGGGCCTGGCCATCCAGGAGTACAGCCTGCAGAACCGCACCGTCCTCGCCGGCCTCCTCGGCTTCGCGGTCGGCGCCGCCTGCCTGGGCTGGCTCCAGATCATCGTGATCGCGCCGCTGCGCGAGCTGGCCCGGCGCGCCGAGGCCCTCGCCGACGGCGACCGGCGCTCGGTGCTCTACCCGCGCCACCACGACGAGGTCGGCGCCGTCACCCGCAGCCTGGAGATCATCCGGCAGCAGCTCCAGCAGCGACAGCAGCAGCGCAAGCAGGCCGCCGGACCGCCGTCCGGCGCGGCCGGAAGGAACTGATCCCGTGCTCTTCCTCTACTGCGTGCTGCTCGTCTCCTGCCTGATCATGCTGGTGGCGGGGATCGTGGAGCAGCGCCGCCACTTCGCCAGCCTGGACCGGATACCCCACCGGGTGCTGGTCAACGGCATCCGCGGCAAGAGCTCCATCACCCGGCTGTGCGCGGGTGCGCTGCGCGGGGGCGGCCTGACGACGGTGGCGAAGACCACCGGCACGGCGGCCCGGTTCATCCACCCCGACGCCACCGAGGAGCCGGTCTACCGCAAGTTCGGCATCGCCAACGTGGTCGAGCAGATCGGCATCGTGCGGCGCGCCGCCGCGTACCGGCCGGACGCGCTGGTCATGGAGTGCATGGCGGTCATGCCGGCGCTCCAGGAGATCAACCAGTCCAAGCTGATCCAGTCGACCATCGGCGTCCTGTGCAACGTCCGCGAGGACCACGTCGCCGAGATGGGCCCGACCCTCGACGACATCGCCCGGTCCCTGTCGCGTTCGATGCCGCACGGCGGGATCTGCGTCACCGCCGAGAAGGAGCGTTTCGACGTGCTCCAGGAGGAGGCGGACGCGCGGGACTGCGAGCTGGTCTACGCCGACCCGGACACCGTCTCCGACGAGGAGCTGCGCGGGTTCAGCTGGTTCACCTTCAAGGAGAACGTCGCCATCGCCCTCACCGTCGCCGGACTCCTCGGCGTCGACCGGGCCACCGCCCTGAAGGGCATGTACGAGGCGCCGCCGGACCCGGGCGTGCTGTCGGTCGAGCGGTACCTGGCGCCGGGCGGCAAGCGGCTGCGCTTCGCCAACGTCTTCGCGGCGAACGACCCCGAATCCACGCTGATGAACATCAACCAGCTGCTGGACCTGGGCGCGGTGGACCGCCCGCTGAACGTGGTGATCAACTGCCGGCCCGACCGGGTCGAGCGCAACGGCCAGATGGGCGCGATCGTTCCCGAACTCCGGCCGGACACGGTGTTCGTGATCGGACACCCCGCGAAGAGCGCCATCGACGCGATCCCGTCCGAGTGGCGCGACCGGGCCGTCGACCTGGGCGGTGACCAGCGGGACGGCGAGGAGTTCATGAACGAGCTGCTGGGCCACCTCGGGGCCGACTCCTCGCTGGTGGCCATCGGCAACATCCACGGGCAGGGCGAGGTCCTGCTGGAACACCTCGCGGAACTCCCCCCGGACGAGTCCGAACCGGAGCCGGCTGCCGAGGAACGGGCGCAGGAGCCCGCCCCGGCCTTCACCCGCCCCCTGGACCCGTACGCGGAGGCTCCACCCGGCGCGGACCCGTACGCGGGGATCCCGTACGGGGCACAGCACGCGGGGATCCCGTACGGGGCGCAGCAGGCGGGGATCCCGTACGGGGCACAGCAGCACGCGGGGCAGCCTTACGGGCAGACCCCGTACGCGGAGCAGTCGTACCAGCAGCCTCCGTACGCGGGGCAGCCTTACGGGCAGCCTCCGTACGCGGGGCAGCCGAACGCGGGGCACCCGCACCCGCAAACGCCGTACCAGGGGCAGCCACACCTGGGGCAGCCGCACCCGCAGGCCCCGTACCAGGGGCAGCCGAACGCCGGGCACCCGTACCCGCCGCCCGGATATCCGCAGCAGCCACAGGCGGCCACCCCCTGGCCGACGGGCCCGTACGCACAGGCCACCCACCCGGGAGCCCCGCAGAGGCAGGCCCCGCACGCGGGAGCCCCGCAGGGTCAGGCCCCCTACGCCGGAGCCCCGTACGGCCAGGGCGGTAACGCGGCCGCCCCGCAGGGGCAGACCCCGAGGCCTGGGCCCGACCCGTACGGCATCGGCGCGGCCACCCCCGTACCGGCCTGGCCACACCCGCCGCAGCCGCAGCCGCAGCCGCTCCACCCAGACGCCCGGCCAGGGCAACCGCAGCCGCACCACCCCGACGCCCGGCCAGGGCAACCGCAGCCGCACCACCCCGACGCCCGGCCAGGGCAACCGCCGTACCGCCCAGGAGAGCCCCGTTGATCCCCGCCGTCCTCACCCCCGAGATCGCCGCGATCGGCATCGCGCTGGGCCTGCTGTTCTCCCTGCTCTGCTACCTCACGACCAACCTCTCCCCCGGCGGCATGATCACCCCCGGGTGGCTCGCGCTGACCCTCATCGAGGACCTCCAGCGCGCGGCCCTCGTGGTCGGCATCACCGTGACGACGTACGTCCTGACCCTGCTCACGCAGAAGTTCGTCATCCTCTACGGCAAGCGCCTCTTCGCCGCGGTCGTCCTCATCGGCGTCCTCCTCCAGGCCACCGTCGTGATCGTGCTCCAGATGGAGTTCCCGCTCCTGTACGCGAACCAGACCCTCGGCTTCATCGTCCCCGGCCTGATCGCCTACCAGCTGGTCCGCCAGCCCAAGGGGGCCACCCTGCTCGCCACCGGCAGCGCCACGCTCATGACGTACGTCGTCCTGACCGCCGGGATCCTGCTCGGCGTCATGCCGACCGCCTGACGCCCCCGCCGCCCCCGCCCCCTCACCCCACCGCCCCGGAGCCCGCCCGCATGACCGCCCCGTCGAAGAAGAAGAGCCGCGGCACCCGCACCGCGCTGCACACGGCCACCGTGCTCGCCCTGCTGGCCGGCAGCGCCTACCTCACCTACGCCCTGCGCACCGAGGAGCAGGCCAAGACGCCCGCCGTGCACGTCGTCGTCGGCGAGAACACGGCGGCCGGCACCACGGCGGGCGCGAACGGGGCCCAGAAGTGGGAACGCGTCCAGCGCCCCGCCCGGTCGGTACTGCGCGACGGCGGCGGACAGGTCCTGGCCACCTTCACCGACGGCGCCCGCACGGCCACCCTCACCGGCCCCAGCCGCACCTTCAGCGAGCCCGCCACCACCACGTCCCGGGTCGTCACCGACAACTGGGTCCGGCTCCTGCCGGAGGCGTGGAAGCAGGGCGCGGAGAACCAGCAGTGGTTCAAGGACTGGTTCAAGAAGTACTACGGGAGCCGCGAGGACGACGTCTTCGCGATGGCCTTCCAGTACGGCGACCAGGCCCCGGTCAAGAAGGACCCGCAGGGCACCCCCTACGCCGGCGACGCCGCCTTCGGGCCGCTCAACCCCGGCGGCTCCGTCGGCAACGACCTGCGCCTGGAGCAGTCCGACTTCTACGACTACCTCGGCAAGCCGTACACCTTCCGCAACGGCGTCACCCGGCAGCCGCAGCCCGCCCGTTACCGGTCGATGGACTGCTCGGGCTTCGTCCGCACCGTCTTCGGCTACCGGGCCCGCTACCCCCTGATGCCCGACGACACCCCCGGCGCCGGCCTGCCGCGCACCGCGAACGGCATCGCCCGTTCCGCGCTCGGCGCGGACGTCATCCCGCTGGGGGGCGTCGGCCCGGAGCACCGGCCCGCGTCGATCGACGTGCTCCAGCCGGGCGACCTGGTGTTCTTCAAGCTCGACGCCCGCACCAAGGACCGCCTCGACCACACGGGCATCTACCTGGGCACCGACGCCGACGGCCACAACGTCTTCATCTCCAGCCGGGAAGAGGCCAACGGCCCGACCATCGGCGACAAGGGCGGCGCCTCGCACCTGGACGGCAACGGCTACTACGCGACGACCCTGCGCAGCGCCAAGCGGCTCTGATCTCCACGCGCCACGCGCCCCTCGCACGGCTCGCCCCTGGCGGGCCTCGTCGGGGCCGGGCCGCTGCTCCGGACTCCTAAGCGGCCGGCCACGGCGGGATCCCGACCGGCTGGACCAGCCAGCCGAAGTCGCCCAGGCCGCCCCGGGCCGTGAGCTCCGCCGCCTCGCCCGCCGCCGACAGGGCCCGGACGTACGCCACCGGGTCGGTGGAGGCCAGGGCCAGCGGCGGGCGGCCGCCGGAGACGCCGAGGGCGGTCAGGGCCTCCCGCTGGGTGAGCAGCCCGGCGCCCGGCCCCGCGCAGGCGTCGAGCGCGACGTGCGCGGTGACGTCGCAGCTCCCGTCCGGGACCGGCGGGACCTCCCGGCCCTCCCGGAACCCCGTCAGGGTGCCGTACGGGGGCCGGGCCGCGCGGGTGTGCGCGTAGTCCACCGCGACCGCCAGGCCCCGCTCCAGGGTGGCGACGGCCGCCGCCCAGGCCTCGTCGCGGGCCCGGCCGATCTCCGCCCGGCCGCCCTCCTCCGCCGCCGCGGCGGGCCACCACCGCTCCAGCCAGGCCCGGTCCGCCCCGTCGAGGGGGCCGCCGGGGGTCTGCGTACCGTCCGGGGAGACCAGGACGTAGCGGCCGTCCTCCGCGACGTCGAGGGGTACGTTGTCCAGCCACTCGTTCGCGAACAGCAGCCCCGTCGTCCCTTCGGGGGGCTCCGCCACCCACCGGATCCGGGGGTCCAGCCCCTCGGGCCGGGCCGCGCGCTCCACGGCGTGCGGGCGCACCCGCTCCGCCACCTCCGGCGCCAGCGCCGCCAGCACCCCGGTCAGCAGCTCGCCGCGCCCGGCCCCGACGTCGACCAGGTCGAGCCGCCGCGGCCGCCCGAGCGCCTCGTCCACGTCGCACAGCAGCCGGGCCACGGCCCCCGCGTAGAGCGCCGACGCGTGCACGGACGTCCGGAAGTGCCCGGCGGGCCCGGGGCCCCCGGGCCGCACGTAGAACCCGCCCGGCCCGTACAGCGCGGCCTCCATCGCGGCCCGCCACCGGACCGGTCCCCTGACTCCACCCTCAGCGCTCACCCCACAAAGGCTAAGGTCACCCTCCACCTTGGGGAGTACGCCCCCGTCCCAGGGATCGCACCTGTGGTTGACTCCAGCACCTATCTCCTTTCCCTACTCTGGGTTACGTGCAGCGCCTCTACGACTTCATCCGCAGACACCCGACGGGCGTCGACAGCTTCTGGGCTGTCCTCCTCTTCGGGCTGTCGATGCTGATCGTCGCGAGCGACGCCGGTGAGGCCGATGCCGGCACGCTCGACCGGCTGCTGGCCGTCCCGTGCGTGGTCGCGCTGTGCACCGCCGTCGCGCTGCGGCGCAAGTGGACCGTGCCGATGTTCTGGCTCACCGTCGGCGCGGGCGTCTACCAGCTGGTGCTGGGGCCGCCCGCGAACCTGTACGACTTCGCGATGCTGGTGATCCTCTTCACCGTGGCCGCCGGCGACGTGCCGCGCTGGGTCTCGCGCACCGCGCTGGGCATCGGGCTGCTGGCGTCCCCGCTGTACTTCGCGCGCTTCGGCGTGGACAAGGGCCCCGGCACCAGCAGCGTCGAGGCCGTCCTCTTCACGCTGTTCGTGATGGTCCCGTTCGCCCTCGCCTGGGTGATGGGCGACTCGCTGCGCACCCGCCGCGCCTACTACGCGCAGCTCGTCGAGCGGAACCAGCGGCTGGAGAAGGAGCGCGAGGCGCAGGCCAAGGTGGCGGTGGCCGCCGAGCGCGCCCGGATCGCCCGCGAGCTGCACGACGTCGTCGCGCACAACGTCTCGGTGATGGTCGTCCAGGCCGACGGCGCCGCGTACGTCATGGACGTGGCCCCCGAGCAGGCCAAGGAAGCCCTCCAGACCATCTCGGGGACGGGCCGGCAGGCGCTCGCCGAGATGCGGCGGCTGCTGGGCGTGCTGCGCACCGGCGAACCGCAGGAGTCCGAGGACTACGTGCCGCAGCCCGACGTCGAGCAGATCGAGGTGCTGGTCGAGCAGGTACGGGCGGCCGGGCTGACGGTGGACTTCGAGGTCGAGGGCGCCCCGCGCAAGCTGCCCAGCGGGGTCGAGCTGACCGCGTACCGGATCGTGCAGGAAGCTCTGACGAACACCCGCAAGCACGGCGGCCCGGAGGCGACGGCGAGCGTCCGGCTGGTCTACTTCGACGACGGGCTCGGCCTCCTGATCGAGGACGACGGCCGGGGCGCGGCGCACGAACTGTACGAGGACGGCGGCGCGGACGGCGCCGGACACGGCCTGATCGGTATGCGGGAGCGCATCGGTATGGTCGGAGGAACCCTGGACGCGGGCCCGCGGCCGGGCGGTGGCTTCCGCATCAGCGCGCTGCTTCCGCTCAAGAAGAGATGACGAGGTCGAGGTAACTGATGTCCATTCGCGTGATGCTCGTCGACGACCAGGTGCTGCTGCGCACGGGTTTCCGGATGGTGCTGGCCGCTCAGCCGGACATGGAGGTCGTCGCCGAGGCGGGCAACGGCCTGGAGGCGCTGGAGGTGCTGCGGGCCACGAAGGTGGACGTGGTGCTGATGGACGTGCGCATGCCGAAGCTCGACGGGGTCGAGGCGACGCGGCGGATCTGTGAGCCGGAGGAACACCCGAAGGTGATCATCCTGACCACCTTCGACCTGGACGAGTACGCGTTCTCCGGGCTGAAGGCGGGGGCGAGCGGCTTCATGCTGAAGGACGTCCCGCCGGCGGAGCTGCTGGCCGCGATCCGGTCCGTGCACAGCGGGGACGCGGTGGTGGCCCCGTCCACGACCCGGCGGCTGCTGGACCGGTTCGCGCCGATGCTGCCGTCCACGTCGGAGGAGCCGCAGAACAAGGAGGTCGAGCGGCTGACGGAGCGGGAGCGCGAGGTCATGCTGCTGGTGGCCCAGGGCCTGTCGAACGGCGAGATCGCGGGCCGGCTGGTCCTCTCGGAGGCGACGGTGAAGACCCACGTGGGCCGCATCCTGACGAAGCTGAGCCTGCGCGACCGGGTCCAGGTCGTGGTCCTGGCCTACGAAACGGGCCTGGTCCGCGCGGGCGGTCTGTAGCCTGACCGGGGCTTCCTGGGGCTCCGCCCCAGACCCCGCGCCTCAAACGCCGGCGGGGCTGGATTTTGGCTGATCACCGCCGACACCTGTGCCTACACCAGGCGGGCTGAATTGCCCGGAGGGCAATTCCAGCCCCGCCGGCGTTTGAGGCGCGGGCGCGGAGCGCCGTGTAGTGAGCCGCGCCGGCGTCTGAGGCGGGAACGGTGGAAGGGCGGGGCGGGGAGGATTCCGCGGAGCGGGCCGTCAGACCGTCGCCCTCAGGTGGGTCAGGAGCGTCGAGAGGGTGTCCCAGGCGGCCGGGTCGGTGGCGTCGCCCAGGGGGTAGTGCAGGCCGGGGCGGTGGGCCGGGCCGATCTGGACCGGACGCAGGGCCAGCGGCGGGCGCCGGGCGTGGGTCAGGGTGGCCTCGGCCACGCCCGCCCCGCCCAGGGTGAACGACACCGGCAGCGGCGCCCCGGTCAGCCGCGGAACCACGCCGAGGTCGCGTCGGCCCGGCCCGACGGAGGCCAGCATGCTGACCAGGCCGTGCCCGTCGACCAGCGTCTCGGCGAGACCGGCGAGCGCGGGCAGCGGCAGCGGGTCGGAGGGCCCGTGGCCCAGGGTCAGGGTGACGTCCTCCTCGACCCCGGCCGCCGTGCGGCTCACCCGTACGAGGGCCAGCGCGTCCGGCCCCACCACCGTGAGCAGGGTCGGCTCCGGCATCCGCCCCCGCGCGAGGCCGGTCAGCTGGCGCGGCGACCACGGCAGGTTCACCGGCTCGGCGGTGCCCCAGCCCGCGGGCGGCTCCCCGGTCAGGGCGCGCCAGGCGGCTTCCACGGACCGGCCGAGCAGCAGTTCCCCGTCGGCGGGGTGCTCCGTACGGAACGACACGGTCAGTCGGCGTTCCCCCGCCTCCGCGGCGTCGGCCCGTCCGAAGGCGGCGGCGGCCCGGGTCTTCCCGGCGGCGTCGCGGACCGGGGCGAAGGTGCCGTCCTGCCAGCTCAGCACCGCACCGGAGAGGCCGTCGTAGTAGCCGCAGTCGGGGTCCTGGACGACCCACCGGTTCGGCGCGCCGGTGAGCGCGGTGCGCAGCGGCAGGCTGAGCCGGCAGTGGGCCGGGGTGACGATGTGCAGGGCCGCGCCGAAGCCGGCCGTGGTGCGCAGGACGTCCGACAGCCAGGCCGTCAGCGGGATCACGGGCCGGTCGGCGAGGACGACGGCGGTGGACTCGGTGACCACGTCGACGGTCGGCAGGGCCCCCACCGGCGCGGGCGCCGCCGAGGCCGCGGAGCCGACCTCCACCGCGGTGACGCGCCCGGCGCCCGGGGGCCAGACCGCGCCGCCGAGCACCTCGGCGAGCCGCCCGGCCACGGCCCCGGCCAGCTCGGCGGCTTCGGGGACGGCGGTGGAGGCCCGGGTCTCCGTCCACCAGACGGGGGTCCGCGCGGAGGTGCCGAGGAGCCGTTCCACCTCGCCGGGCACCTGGACCAGTACGGGCGCCTCGACCGAGACCAGCGGCCTGCCTCCCGCGCCCAGCAGCTGGATCACGGCCCCGTCGGCGGTGGCCGCGGCGTCGAGCTCGGTGCCGCCCGCCGCGAGGGCCACCAGCAGCGCGGCGGTGTCGGGCATGGCGGGGGTGAGGGCGATGACGTCCTTGGTCACGGTGTCACGGTGCTTCCTGGGTGAGGGGGCCGGCCAGCGCGGTCTGCACGGTCTGGTGCGGCCGCCCGCGCCGGACCAGCGTGCCGCGGCCCTGCGGCTGGGCGCTCGCGTACAGCTGCGGGAACAGCTGGCCCTCGGAGCGTTCGCCGTTCATGACGAGGGCCGTCGTGCCGGATTCGCGCAGGGTGGTCAGCAGCGGTTCGTACAGGGCCCGGGAGGATCCGGCGACGCGCCGGGCGACGACGAAGTGCAGCCCGATGTCCTGGGCGGACGGCAGGTACGGCACGAACGCCTGGAGCGGCTGCTGCCCGGCGGTGGTGAGGATGTCGTAGTCGTCGACGAGGACCACGATGCGCGGTCCGGCGAAGCCGGGGCCCTCGCCCGGCTCGGCGTCGGGGTCGATGCCGTCCTCCGGGAGGCGCTTGTCGAGTTCCTTGGCGATGCCGGCCGACAGCGCGGAGGCGATCTTCGCGTTGTGCGCGTACCCGCCCCGGTAGGGCTCGGGGACGACTCCGCGCAGTCCGCGCCGGGGGTCGTAGACGGCGAAGACCAGTTCCTCCTCGCCGTAGCGGGCGATGAGCTGGCGGGCGATGAGGGTGAGGAGGTTGGTCTTGCCGCACTCGTTGTCGCCGAGGATCAGCAGGTGCTGGTCCTGCTCGAAGAGGTCCAGCAGGACCGGCGCGAGGACGTCCTGGTCCACGCCGATGGGGATCCGGTACGGCTCCTCGTCGGCGGAGGGCAGCCGGGCGGCGGGCAGCCGGGCGGGCAGGACCCGTACGGGGGAGGCGATGTCCCCGTGCCAGGTGGCGCGGACGGTGGAGGCGGCCTCTTCCAGGGCGGCGGCGAGGTCGGTGGTGCCGTGCCGGGAGTCGATGCGCGGCAGGGCGGTCTGCGCGAAGAGCTTGCCGTCGGTGAGGACCCGGCCGGGGGTGTCCGGGGAGAGGGTCTCGGACAGCTTGCGGTCGATGGCCGAGTCGGCGGCGTCGCCGAGGCGCAGTTCGACGCGGCTGCCGAAGAGGGACTGGTTGGCGATGCGGACGTCGTTCCAGCGGAGCATTCCCGCGACGACGTGGATGCCGTAGCCGCCGCCGCGCTTGAGGAGGTCGGTGACGGCCTCGTCGAGTTCGGCGAACTCCTCGCGCAGGGCGCCGTACCCGTCGACGAGGAGCACGATGTCGGTGGAGGCCAGTTCGGGCAGTCCGCCGTCGGAGCGCAGGCGGCGCAGCTGGTCGACGGAGTCGACGGAGTGCTCGCGGAAGAGCTGCTCGCGGGCGGCGAGCATGGCCCGTACCTCGGCGACCGTACGGGCGGCCCGTTCGCGGTCGGCCCGGCCGGCGATCCCGCCGACGTGCGGGAGTCCGGCGAGTGCGGCGAGGCCGCCCCCGGCGAGGTCGAGGCCGTAGACGGCGACTTCCTGCGGGGTGTGGGTGAGCGCGAGGGACAGGGCGAGGGTGCGCAGCAGGGTGGTCTTGCCGGACTGGGGGCCGCCGGTGACGGCGACGTGCCCGCCGGCGACCTTGAGGTCCAGTTCCCAGGGGCCGCGCCACTGGCGGGCGGGGTCGTCGAGGACGCCGAGCGGCACCCGCATGAGCGGGCGGGGGCCGTCGCCGAGCCGGAGTCCGCGCGCGGTGACGGACAGCGGTCCGGCGGCGGCGTCGAGGGGGATCGCGTCGGGCAGCGGCGGGAGCCAGATGCGCCGGACGGGCGGGGCGGCCGCGGCGAGCTGGTCGACGATGACGCCGAGGACGCTGGGGCCGGTCTCGCGGGCGGTGGCGGTGGGCTTCTCCTCGCCGTCCTCGGGGGAACCGGCGGCGTCCTGGAGGGTGTTGAAGGTGGGGTAGGGCAGGGCGAGGGGCCCTTCCGCGGCGCGGTCGCGGTCGCCGGCGGGGCCCCGGTAGCGGCCGGAGACGTAACCGGCCTTGAAGCGGGTGTAGGTGGAGGTGTCGACCTTGAGGTAGCCGAAGCCGGGCAGCGGGGGCAGCTGGAAGGCGTCGGTGGTGTCGAGGACGGTGCGCGATTCGTCGGCGGAGAAGGTGCGCAGGCCGAGCCGGTAGGACAGGTAGGTGTCCAGGCCCTTGAGCTTGCCGCCCTCGATGCGCTGGCTGGAGAGCAGCAGGTGCACGCCGATGGAGCGGCCGATGCGGCCGATGGACAGGAACAGGTCGATGAAGTCGGGCTTGGCGGTGAGGAGTTCGCCGAACTCGTCGATGACGACGAACAGGTGGGGCAGCGGCTCCAGTTCGGGGTTCTCGGCGCGCAGGACGGCGTAGTGGCCGATGTCGGCGACGTGGCCGGCGTCCTTGAGGACCTGCTGGCGGCGCTTGACCTCGCCCGCGAGGCTGGTGTGGACGCGTTCGACGAGTCCGGCCTGGTTCTCCAGGTTGGTGATGACCCCGGCGACGTGGGGGAGCTTCTCGAAGGGGGCGAAGGTGGCGCCGCCCTTGTAGTCGACGAGGACCATCGCGAGGTCCTCGGGCGCGTGCGTGGTGACCAGGGCGAGGACGAGCGTACGGAGCAGCTCGCTCTTGCCGGAGCCGGTGGCGCCGACGCACAGTCCGTGCGGGCCCATGCCGAGCTGCGAGGACTCCTTGAGGTCCAGCAGGACGGGTCCGTGGCGGTCGTCGATGCCGATCGGGACGCGCAGGAAGTCCCGCTCCCCGCGCGGGGCCCACAGGCGCTGGACGTCGAGGGCCGCGGGGTCGGTGATGCCGAGCAGGCCCATGAAGTCGACCGGCCCGGAGACGGGGGTGCCCTCGGCGACCGACTCGGCGGACAGCCGCAGCGGGGCGAGCATCCGGGCCAGGCCCTCGGCGGTGGCGGGGCCGAGGTCGTCGCAGAGGCCTTCGGCGGCGGGGGCCTGCGGGGTGCGCAGGTCCCGGACGGTGACGTGGCCGCCGTCGACGGTGATCCGTATCGTCACCTCGTCGGGCTCGTGGACCTGCTCGGCGAGCAGGTGGAGCACGGTGGTGTTCATGTCGGCCAGGCCCACCGCGGTGTCGGGGCGGGGCAGTTCGACGGCGTTCTCCCCGTACTCGTCGCTGACGACGAGGAGCCGGCCGGCGAGGGCCAGCGCGCGCCGGTCGGACAGGCCCCGGCGGACCTCGGCGGCGTAGGAGGCGCGGCGGCGCAGGTCGGGGGCGAGGACGTCGGCGAGCTGGGGCAGGCTGGGGGCGATCCGCCGGGCGGCGACCGGGCCGTCCTGTTCCTGCGGATCGAGGACGTGCGGGAGCCACTTGGCCCATTCCCAGTCCGCGGCGAGCCGGTCGCCGGGGACGCCGAGGGCGATGGCGACGTCGTCGGGGGCGTGCAGGACGGCGGTGTGCACGAGCAGGGCGCGGGCGACGCGCAGGACGCCTTCGCGGTCGCCGACGACGCTGATGTTCCCGGCCCGGTCGAGGGGGACGGTCAGCGGGAAGTCGCCGGCGCGGGCGAAGCGGGACATGAGGGCGCCGGCCTCGTTGAGCATGAACCGGTCGGGCGGGGTGAGGACCCCGCCGGCGCCCGCCCCGAGGGCGAGGGGCTGGACGGCGACGTCGCCGGTGCCGAGGCGGGGGCGCAGGAAGTCGGGGTCGGCGCGGCGGCGTTCCCACAGCCGCGCGGGGTCGCGTACGAGGTCGTAGAGGGCCTCCGGCGGCGGGTTGAGGCGGCGGGCCTCCTCGCGGAGTTCCTTCTCGCGGGCTCCGAGCGCCTCGCGCTCCTCCTCCAGGTACTCCAGGTAGCGCTCGCGCTGGGCGCGGCGCGTGCGCTGGGCCTTGCCGCGCTGGGACCAGAACAGGGCGACGGCGCCGAACAGCGCGAAGACCAGCACGATCGCCCCGACGGCGGCGAACTGGCTGTTGCGGATGACGGTCATCATCACGACCGAGCCCATCACGCCCGCCATCGGCAGGAGGGCGGTGGCCGGGCTGCCGATCTTGCCTTCGGGCAGGTTGGGCGGGGCCTCGATGCTGTGGGGTTCGGCGGGGGCCGGGGGCATGGTGCCCCGGGCGGGCCGGTGGACCAGCTGCTGGGTCATCGGGCCGCACCGGCCGCCGGGAGTTCGAGGGCCCGCTGGAGCACGTCCGCGGCGAGCCGTACGGCCGCCTGCCGGGTCTCGGCGCCGAGGAGTTCGGTGCGGACGGCGCCGCCGGAGGCGAGGTGGCGGTCGTAGGGCAGGACGACGACCCCGGCGCCGGTCGCGCGGAGCCGCTCGACGGCCTTGCCGAGGTCGATCGCGGGGTGCGGGGACTGGCAGGTGAGCACGACGACCGTGCGGGGCAGGACGGGCACGGGGAGGGTGGCGAGCCAGTCGAGGACGGCGTGGGTGGAGACGAGGCCCTCGGCGGTGGCGGGGGTGGTGAGCACGCGGGCGTGCGCGGTGTCGAGGGCGGTACGGGCCACCTCGCCGGGCAGGGTCTCGCAGTCGACGACGGTGACGCCGAAGTAGCGGCGCAGCGCGACCATCACGGTCCGGTACGTGGCCACGTCGACCTGGGCCCCGATCCGGCCCTGGCTGCCGGGCAGCAGCCAGCCGCCGTCGGCGAGCGGGACGAGGTAGCCGGTGATGTCGGTGAGCTGCATGGAGGGGCGGACGATCTGGGCGAGGTCGCCGCAGGTCCAGCGCAGGGACTCGACGCCGAGCCGGACGGGGAGGGTGCCGAGGGCGGCGTCGGCCTCCAGGGTGAGGACCGGGTCGTGGCGGAAGTGGTTGTAGGTACGGCTGAGGAGGGCGGTGACGGTGGTCTTGCCGGAGCCGCCGCGGATGCTGGTGACGACGATGTGCCGTCCGGTGGTGACGGGCTGCTGCACCTGTGTGGCGAGCCCGGTCTCGGTGGCGACGGCCCGCGCGGCGGACCCCCCGACGGCCCCGCGCACGGCCCGCACCACGCGCCGCCCGACGGGATCCCCGTGCCGAGGCCGGCCGGCGGCTTCGGTACCGGGCACGGGGACGGTCTCGGGGGCGCGGGCGCCCTGGGGGGCGGCGGCGTACGGGGCGGAGACCTGCGGGGCGGGGACGTACGGGCGCGGCTGCGGGGCGGGGGCGTGGGCGGAGGCGCCCTGCGCGTGGCCGGCGTCCTGCGGCGGTATCGGTGCCTGCCCGGGCTCGGAAGGGGTCGCTTCGCGAGGTTGGGTGGGGGTGCCCGTCAGTTCTCCGAGGACCCCGGCCTGCCAGTCGTCACGCCGGCTCTGGCTCATGTCTGACATGTCTGAGTCGCAACCCTTACGCGAAGGTGCCGAGCAGCCGCCCGTACACGCCGAACACCCCGATGAGCAGCGGGAACAGCACGATGACGCCGAGCGACTCGGCGGTGTCCCCGAATCGCCGCAGCCGGACCCGTACGTGCTCGGGCGGCTGGACGGCCAGCACCCCGAGCGCGGCCAGCGCCAGCGCCAGCAGCGCCGCCAGCGGCCCGGCCGCACCGGCCCGCTGCGCCCACACCAGCAGCGCGGCCACGGTGACGGCGGCCCCGGCCAGCAGCAGCGCGACCACCTCCGCGACGAGCGGGAACGCCCGCGCGCGCAGCCACAGCACGGCGGCGACGGCCACGGCCAGCGACACCGTCCAGACGTCGGGCTCCCGCAGCGCGAGCACCCCGGCCGCGCCCGCCGAGACGGCCGTGGCGAGGGTGGCCAGCACCATGCCCCGGTGGGTGGCGCCGAGCGCGGTCGCGACCTTGTACCGGCTGACCGAAGCCCCCCGCGCCCGACGGTCGTCGAGCCCGGTCAGTCCGGCCGCCGCCAGCGCGAGCCGCAGCAGCAGCCCCAGCAGGACCACCGAGGCGACGGCGAGTACGGCCCCGGTACGGGCCCCCGCGCCGCCCTGCGCGACGGCTACGGCCTCCCAGCCGCCGGTCAGCGCCGCCACGGTGACCGCCCCGACGAACCCGCCCCGCCCGAGCGGCGTGAACCACCCCAGCAGCGCGAGCCCCACCGCGAGCGCTCCCGCCACGGCGGCGAGCCGTCCCATCCAGCCCCAGTGCTGCGCGTCGCCCAGGGTCCACGCCCCGAGTACCCCGACGGCCCCGGCGGTCGCCAGCAGCGCCGTCGCGAGCCCGGACCGCTTCAGCCGTCCGGCCAGCGCCCCGACGGCCCCGCAGACGGCGGCCGCCGCGAGCAGCACCCCCGCCACGGTGCCCGGCGCGAACTCCCGCCGCGCGAACCACCCGGCGAGCAGCGCCCACCCGACCAGCCCGGCCCCGGCGGTGATCCGCCGCGCGGCGGGCCGCCAGCGCCAGGCGCGTACGTCGAGGTCCTCGGCGGCTTCGTCCGTGACGTCGTGCACCACGGGCGCGGACGGCACGTCCTGCACCCGCACGAGCCGCAGTACGGCACCGTCGGCGATCCCCGCGTCCGCGAGGGTCGTGTCGTGTTCGAGTACCGACCCGTCGCCGGTCACCAGGTGGCGCAGCATCGGCTGCGCGGCCACCCGGTCGTCCAGCATCCGTATGACGTCGGGCAGCAGCCGCCCGACGGGTTCTTGTGAGGGCAGTACGAGGTCCATCCGCCGCCGCTCACCCACCAGGGTGACCCGGCTCAGTGCCGTACCGCTTCCCGCCCCCATGCTCACCACGCGCCCGAACCTATCACCGAGTACTGACCTGCCCCGGGTTGCCGACCTTGCCGATCAGCCGGTGCGAGATGAACGACCAGCCGACGCAGCCCGCGCACAGCACGGCCGCGATCACCAGCCCGGCGACGGCCTTCCCGACCCGCTCGTCGGCAACCCGCCGCCCGCGCTGCGCCCCGAACAGCACGGCGTCCCGCATTCTGCGCCGCCGCACGGCGACGGACTCCAGCAACTGACTGTCGTAATCCTCGGCCGCCATCCCGGACCCCCTTCCCTCTCCGCCCCGACGCTAGTACGCCCCCTCACGACGACGAAACCACGGCCCCCGGTTGCACGGCGAGCCCGATCCGCCGGGCGGCTTCCAGCTGGCCGATCCGCACCAGCCCCTCCCCGCCCTCCGGATCGCGGTCGGTGGCGCCCCACCGCAGCCCGGGCCCGAGCACGTCGACCCCCGCCCCGTGCCGGCGCAGCAGCGGCCCGCCGCCCGCCTCGGGGGCGTGGTACGTGACCCGCCCCTCGGCCTCCAGCGCGTCGAGCACGTCGTCACCGAGCACGCCGACGGGCCGGCTGCCGAGGAACCCCCGCAACGGCCCGGGCTTGTACAGCGCGCCGACCAGGTCGAGGAAGCCCCCCGAGCAGTCGCGGGTGAACGACCCGCCGCGCTCGTAGAACAGGACGACCGGCTCGTACAGGTCCGGCAGCCCGGCCACCAGCGCCGGCTCCCGCACCCGCAGCTCCGCCAGCCGCACGGCCCCCGCACACGTCCGCCGGAGCTCCTCGCCGGGCACCCCGCGGAGCAACTCCTCAAGCTGCTCCGCCTGTTCATGCCCGAGCTCGAACTCCGGGTCGACGTAAGCCGTGACGTCGTAGAAGGGCCACACCTCCTCGGCCCCCCAAACCCGCGCCCACACGGCGGCCCGCCTCAAGTACTCCCACATCAGCACCCGCCGCGACCCGACGTGCTCGAACGCCAGGTCCCACCGCATGTCCCACTCCACAGCCCGCAGCCGGCGCATCATGGGCCCTCCTCCCCCGCCCGGGAGCGGACTCCGCTTCATCGCCCTCACGGATCCTCTCCATTCGGCGCACCACCGAACAGGACAGAAGTGCCGTTCTCGAACCTACCCGTCGCGGCCCGCCAGTCGACGGCGAGCGTGCGGCCGCTGCTACTCCAGCGCGAGCAGCGCCAGTTTCCCGAACTCGTCCACGTCGACCGCCGCGTTCGCCTCGGGCCGCCCCGCCACGGGATCACCGGAACACTTTCCCAGCTCGACGAGTGCCGCGGTGGGCGACAGCCCTCGGTCATACGCCTCCTGCAGCCGGTCCAGCCACACGAGACCGGCCCGGTAGGCGTCCAGGTCGGCCGCATCGCGCGGCTCGTAGTGGTTCTCGATGCCCGATTCCGTCGGAAAGCCGAACCAGGTGGCGTCCTCGGGGTCGATCGCCACGTCGAGCTCTTCGGCGATCTCCGCGAGGGCCGAGGCCAGACGCGGCCGGTTCGCCGCGAACACCGCCTCCTGCGCGCGCCCCCGAAGATCAGACGGCATCCAGGCATCGGAGAAGGCCGTCAGACCGACGTGGAAGTACCCCTCCGACACCGCGGCGGTGAGCTCGAAGAGCCCTTCCACCACCTCACCCCCACCGGCACCGGTCTCCACGATGCCGTCGCACGAGGCGTAGAGGTTCACACCCCCGATCTCACCGGCGGCGATGCCTTCCTTGATCCGCACCACCAGCGCCTCGACATCCGCGGTCAGCGCACCGACGGGGAAATCCGCGCGGAGCAGGATGCCACGACGGCCCATCCCGGGTACCTCTACGGCAACGCGCCCACCGTGCGGGGTTCCGAGGCGATACCGCTCCAGGGCCCCGAGCGCCGAGAGAAACCGGCGGACGGCCTCTCGAACCAGATCGGTCTCGTGTCCGGGTTCGCCCCAGGACCACCGCGCGACGGGTGTGCCGGCAATCAAGGCCGTCCCCCTGGCACGAGACCGCGCATCACACCTCGAACTCCCCGACCCAGGACCGCTTCAGCAGGTGTTCGGGCAGGTACGGGGACTCGACCCCGACCGGGATCCCGCCGTCGTACGCCAGGCACGCGACGGCGAGAAGGCCGAGCGGCACCAGACCGTCGATGTCGTCGGCCCGCTCCGGCGTGGCCGTCCAGTACTGCTTGTGGAGTTCGAGGGCTTCGAGCAGCGTCGCATGGAAACCCTCCTCGTCCTTCTGGAGGAATTTGTAGAACAGGTTGATCGGCGGATACGCCACCCGCTGGATGTACTCCCGCCCCGCGATCACCGCCACATCCGGATGCGACCGCTGGAACGTCAGCGTCAATTCCGGCACCAATTCCGGCCGCTTCAGCCAGTACGCCTGGAGCGTCGCCACCCAGTGGTACAGGTAATCGTCGTGATCCGCACCCGAAGCCCGCAGCACGTCGATCGGCAACTCACACAGCGCGGTCATCTTCGGCTGATCACGCGTGATGATCGCGAACCAGAAGGCCTCGATCCACGCCTGAGCGTGCGCATACGGCACCGGCCCCGTCGCCGGCAGCGTACGCATCTCGTGGTGAATGCGCACCTCGGTCGATCCCTCGGCCATCCCCGCCGTACGGAACACCGCGGAACCCAGCTGCGCCGCCGCGACCACGGCCTCCCAGGTCGCCAGCTCGCCGCCCTGCGGGTCCACCCGGAACCGGGCTTCGACGTAGAAGGTGGAGTCCGTCCATACGGATCCGAGCTTCCGGGGCGACGGCCCGAGAGCGCCGATGTCCTCGGTCAGATCCTCACCGAGCCCCTTGACCCAGTCCGCGCTGGCGGGCCTCGGCTCCGAATGGCCGGCCACGAAGACGCTCATCGCTCCCCTTCACGCCGCTTCAGCGGCGGCCGCGATCGTCCCGACGCGCTGCGTCCACTGCCGGCTGACCCCGGCTTCCGGAATTCGTCCGACTCGACCGTCGTTCCCGCTTCCCGGGGCCGGGTGCGCTGCACCCGGCCCCGGGAAGAAGGCGACCACCTGCAACTCAGGCCGCGAGCAGGGCCTTGGTGCGGAGGAAGATGTCATCGTCATCCAACTCCACGGACTCCGCCTCGATATCGGTCACGATCCGTCGCAGAATCTTCGCCCACTCGCTGACGAACACTCGTGCACGGGCCACCATATCGCCCCGCTCGGCCAGCAGCGACTCATAGTTCCCGAGCGTGCTGTGCCAGCGCGCCTGGATCCTCACCGAATCGCCCTCGCGAGCCATTCTCCATTCGGCCGAGAACGTGTCGGACCCCCAGAACACCTCAGCTTCCGAGAAATCCGGCCGTTGAATCTCCTCAAGAAGGGGCACCAGGTAATAGCTCTCCGCCCCGCTCCTAGAAGAGGACCAGGGGGCGTAGAGGTCGGGCAGCACGCCGTCGAGCTCCGGCGCGAGCACGAACTCCGGGGCGACGTAAGACGTCACGTCGAAGAAGGGCCACACTTCCTCAGCCGAACACGCCCGAGCCCACAGCGCGGCCCGCCGCGCATACTCCGCGAGCAGGACGAAGCGCGACCGGGCACGCCCGAAGGCAAAGCCCCAGCGCCCGCCCACTCCACGGCCCTCAGCCGCTCCAGTACGGGCGACACAGCGTCACCGGCAGGTACGGGAACGGCGGTGAGGCCCTCGGGTAGCCAGATCAAGAGGGGAGGACTCGGACCTTCGCGCCTCGGCTGTTCAACCACGACTCCAATTCGGCTCCAGCCAGCTCGTGTCGCCCATCCCTCCCCACCACTTCGGCGGGACCGAAGATCGTGCCGGAGAGGCCGGAAACCACCGTCTGATCATCCAAGACCGTCTGCATGAATGTCTCCGACACCGACACGTCTGTCAGGTCAGCGCTCCGCAGGTCGACATTTGTCAGCGACGCACCGTGAAGCGATGCCTGTCGAAAGGAGGCCCCTCTGCCATCCACACCGTACATCTCAACGCTCCCGAGATTGGCTCCGTTCAGCACTGCGCCGCGCAGCGAGGCGTGGTCCAGCTCGGCTTTCACCAACGAAGCACCCGAGAGGTCGGCTTCATTAAGATTCGCGCCCTCAAGGTGTGCGCGGTAGAGATCCGCACGGACGAGACGCGCTCCTTGGAGCACGGTCTCGGTGAGCAGACTGTCGGCAAGGTCCGCATGAGACAAGTCAACATGGGACAGGTCGAGCCCGGCAGCATCAAGCAGGACAACGCTCTCCGCGACCCAGTCCCTCAGCACCGCTACTGCTTCCGCATCAGCGGGCCAGTTACCCACGAATCGGCCCTCGTTACGGATACCAGACAACTCGATCACTCCACCCGTGCCCCTCGACGATCGCCTTCAGGTCGTCAATGGCTGCTTGATTGGCCGGCCACGAAGACGGTCATCGCTCCCCTCTCGCCGCTTCGCCGACGGCCGCGAGCAGGGCCTTGGCACGGAGGAAGATGTCGTCGTCGTCCAACTCCACGGACTCCCCCTCGATATCGGTCACGATCCGCCGCAGAATCTTCGCCCACTCGCCGACGAACACTTGCGCACTGACCACCGCATCGCCCCGCCCGGCCAGCAGCGATTCAGAGTTCCCGAGCGTGCTGTGCCAGCGCGCCCGAACCCTCAGCGAATCGCCTTCGCGGACCATCCTCCATTCGGCCGAGAACGTGTCGGACCCCCAGAACACCTCGGTCTCCGAGAATTCCGGCCGCTGGATCTCCTCAAGAAGCGGCACCAGGTCGTCGACAAGGACGGCGAGGTCGTAGCCGTACGACAGCCGGACCGGCACCAGATTCCAGACGAGAATCGCGTCTTCGGCCTCGGAGGAGTACATCTCACCGACCGCGTCAGCCATGTCGGCGGCGGACTCGCACCTCCGCACAGCCGGGCAGCCTGCCCAGATCGAGAAACTCATCGCCGTTCCCCTCGCGTCATCGGGTAAGCGTACGACCGCTCTACTCCAGCGCGAGCAGCGCCAGCTTCCCGAACTCGTCGACATCGACGGCCGCGTTCGCCTCGGGCCGCCCCGCCACGGGATCACCGGAACGCTTGCCCAGCCCGACGAGTGCCGCGGTGGGCGACAGCCCTCGGTCATACGCCTCCTGCAGCCGCTCCAGCCACACGAGACCGGCCCGGTAGGCCTCCAGATCGGCCGCATCGCGCGGCTCGAATCCGGCAGCACCCTCGTCGTCCGAGGCCCACAGGTACCCGAGCACCTCTTGGGTTCCCAGCACCGGGACGTACCGCACAGGCCCCTCCGCCTGCCGCCCGTACCCCGCCTTGAACTGCGGGGTCTGGTTGAAGATGCGGTTCCGGTAGGGGATCTCGAAGCTTCCCCACACGTCGGACGGGGAGCCGTCGTCCTCGTAGTGATTTTCGATGCCCGATTCCGTCGAAAAGCCAAACCTGGTGGCGTCCTCGGGGTCGATCTCCACGTCGAGCTCTTCGGCAATCTCGGCGAGGGCAGAGGCCAGGCGTGGCCGGTTCGCCGCGAACACCGACTCCTGCGCGCGCCCCCGCAGATCGAACGGCATCCAAGCATCGGAGAAGGCCGCCAGGCCGACGTTGAAGTACCCCTCCGACACCTCGGCGGTGAGCGCGAAGAGCCCCTCTACGGCCTCACCTCCACCGGCACCGGTCACCACGATGCCGTCACACGAGGCGTAAAGGTTCACGCCCCCGACCGCGCCGGCGGCAATGCCTTCCTTGATCCACGCCACCAGGGCCTCAGCGGCCGACGACCCCTCCACGGCATCCGCGGTCAGCGCGCCAACAGCGAAATCCACACGGAGCAGGATGCTACGACGGCCCATCTCGGGGACCTCTACGGCCACGCGCCCGCCGTGCGGGGTTCCGAGTCGATGCCGGTCCAGGACCCGGAGCGCCGAGACGAACCGGCGGACGGCCTCGCGAACCAGGTCGGTCTCACGGCCGGATTCCCCCCACGACCACCGCCCGACGGGTGTGCTCGCAATCAAGGACGCCCTCCTGCCATGAGACCGCGCATCACACCTCGAACTCCCCCACCCAGGACCGCTTCAGCAGGTGCTCGGGCAGGTACGGGACTCGACCCCGACCGGGATCGCGTACCAGAACGCGCGCAGCCACGCCGAAGGGCGCGCGTCGTGGTTCGGACCCGTCGCGGGCAGGGTGCGCAGCTCGTGGTGGATGCGGCACTGCGCCGTGCCCTCGGTCATCCCCGCCGTACGGAAGAGCGCCGACCCCAGCTGTGCGGCGTCGACCATGGTCTCCCACGTGGTCAGTTCGGCTCCGGCCGGATCGGCGAGGGTCCGCGACTGCACGTGCAGGTCCGCCTGCTCCCAGACCCGGTCGAGTGCGGCCGGAAACACCGCGAGCTGCTCAATCGACGCGACCAGCCGCTCGTCCTGGCTCCTGACCCAGTCCGTGCTGCCGACGTCCAACTCCGCATCACTTCCTACGAACATCACTACCTCAGGAATTGCGACGTAAGGCCGTTCGGCTTCATCCCCAACGACCCTACAACCCCTCCGTCTACGGGCCGTTCCCGTCGCACTGCGGGCGGAGGCACCGTCAATGCCTCGCCGACAGTTCCTCCAAAGCGTCCAGCGAAGCCGCCTCGTGCACCGCGGGCTCGACGGCGGAGCCGCTCCCGCTGCCGTCCGCCACGCCGAGCAGCTCGTTCAACGCCGCCATCGGGCCGAAGCCCCGCAGGCGCAGGGAACGGAGGCTCAGCACCCACGGCACGCCTGCCTCGAACGCCGCGTCACCCGCCGCCGTACGAGGCTCGTACCCGGCGGCCTCGTCACCGACGGCGGCCCAGAGGTAGCCCACCACCTGCTCCCCGCGCCGGACGTGCGCGTAGCGGACGGGATGTTCCGTGCTGCTCTCGTAGTCCTCGCCCTCCGACGCCCCGGGGACGAGCCTCATGAGCCGCTTCCAGCGGGCGGGGACCTCGAAGGTGCCCCACGAATCGTCGTACTCCGCCCCCTCCACCAGCAGGTCCGCGAACCCTTCCGCGGTGGGACGGGCGTGCTTGGTGGCGTCTCCGGGGTCGATTGGCGACTCCGTCAGCTCGGAGATCCGCTTCAACGCGGCCGCGAGCCGTGGCGCGTTCTCTGCCGCCACCTCGGGCTGCGGACGCTCCCTGAGGTCCTGGGTCAGCCAGGCGTCGGCGTAGGTCGACAGCACCAGCAGCACCGCGCCCTCACCCCAAACCTCGACCCGTACGCCGAACAGCTTCTCGGCCCGCCGTCGGATTCCTGTCTCCAGCCACTCCCCGGGCAGCACGAGGCTGACCGTCAGCTGCCGGCCGGGCAACAGGCGCACGGCAGCGACCTGCTCGGCCATGGCAGCGACGGGTACGTCGCGCCGCTCGAACAGCGGGTGTGCCATGGCCGACCGGTCACAGAGCACCACCGAGCCCGTTCCGCCGCCGGTGACCAGCCCGAGGGAAGCCAGGACGTCCCTGACCTCCCCCACCAGCGCGAGGGGCCTCGAAGCGCCACTCGCGGCGGCGTCGAGCACGAGGGAAGGCTCCCAGAACCACTCCCCCACCGGCTCGGTCGTGATCACATCAGATCGGTGAGATCCGGCCCACGACCGTCGATGAGTTCCGCGTCCTCCAGTCCGTAGGCTTTGGCCATGCCGAAGTAGGTAGGTTCCCCCGGTTCGGCCTCGACTCCCAGGAGCGCGTCGAGTTCCCGCAGGGCCGTGGCAAGGCGGGGCGCGTTGCGGGCGTGCACCTCGGGGTGCGGGTTGCCTCGGAAGTCGCAGGTGGCCCACACGTCGTGGTGTACGGACAGCGTTGCGGAAGGCCCGATGGAGTCGGGCGACACGCGGAGCTCGACCAGGCGGTCTTCCTTGCGAGGGCTGCCTTCCGCGTCGTACCAGCTACCCAAGCCGACGACGACGAAGCCGGTCATCTCCGCGCCCGGGTGGCCCACCGGCCGACAGCCGCGGATCTCGTCCGCCAGCTTCTCATCGCCCAGGGACCGGCTGAGGAGGCTCAGCCCGCTGTCGATGCCGAGCCCGCCCTTGCCGACCTCGAACCAGCTCCACTCCAGCGCCTGCGGTTCGAGCAGCCCGTGAGCGGTCAGCACGGCGGACATCCGTGCGGCGGTCGCGAGAGCCGGCTCCAGCCCGGACTCGCTCACGTCGTACAGATCCCAGAACCACGAGCCGCTCTCTCTCGGCGCGCGCATCAGAATCGACATGGAGTTCCCTTACGGCTTGGTGGCATTGGTCGGGTAGATGGTGATGGAACCGTCGTTGAAACGCAGTTCGAAGGAGGCATTGGTGCGGTCCGCTGCCCGCTGCACCACGCCCAGGTCCCGTTCCGTCAATGCGCTCTTCACATCGTGAACGTCGAGAATGGCGGCCTTGACGTCGACTCCGTCGCCCACGAGCTGGTGGTCGGCGATTCCGTTGACCGCCGTCCTGATGCCCTTGGCACTCTTGACGTCCTTCAGCTGGGCACCGTACTCGATACGGCCGTCGACGCCTCTGGTCGCGACATCGAGGTCCAGCCCCCGCTCGGGCAGCTTCAGCTCGAACTCGATGTTTCCGATGCCCTTGGCCTGGAGTTCCGCCGCGTGCTCGAACGCCTGGTGCACAGCCGGCATCATGCCTGGCTGCTTGATCTGGAAGATGAGTTGCTTGTACTCGGGGATATCCGCGAACCTGCCGCTGGCGACGTAGTCGGCGACGGCCGATCCGTACTCCGACTTCTTCAGCTGCGTGAGCATGCGCGCCTGGTCCTGCGGCGGGACCTTGGACTTGGTGAGGGAATCCGTGACCTCGGCGGCACGCTCGGGCGGCATCGTGCCCGAGGGCTGCTGCGCGATCTTGTCGCCGTCCAGATGGACGTTCGGGTTGTTGGGGTCAGGGGCGTCGTGACCGCCGCCACCCGGCGCGTCACTGCCACCTCCCCCGCCGCCACTGGGGCCGTCGCCCTGGTGCGGGACCGTCGGGCCGTCGTGGCCGCCGCCCGTGCCGGGGGTGTCCGTGTGGTGGGTGCCGCCGCCCGTCGGGGTGGTGTCGGTGCCGCCGTGGCCCGGGGGCGTGCCGCCGCCGGGTTCGGTGTGGCTGTTGTGGGCCCCGTTGTCCGCGACGCCGCCCGGGGTGTGTTCTGCCGCTCCGCCCGGGGTGTGGGCGGTCGGGCCGCCCGGGGTGTGGGCGGTGACGTCCGCCGTGTGGGCGCCCACGCCGACCGGGACCGGCTCGTGCTTGGGGACCTCGGCCAGGGGGTGGTCCGAGCCCTTCGGGATCGAGGTGAGGTCCTGCTTCGGGGCGCCCGTGTGGTCCAGGAGCTCGTTCGTGGTCTTGTCGAAGTACTGGGGGCGGCCCATCGCGTCGTCCGGCAGCCGGACCGTGTCATCCGGGTGCGGGAACTTGATGCCCGGGGCGTCGGCCTTCGGGAGGTCCTTCCACACCACGTCGTCGATCTTCGGGAACGCCCCGTCGACCTTGCCCAGGTTCGCGAACAGATCGCCGATCTTCATCTTGGCCAGGGAGCCGGCCTTGCCGATGTACGTGATCGGGTCGATCAGCCGGCCCGCCTTGCCGGCCACGCTGATGACCTTGGCGACCGTACCCGCCTTGGCCGCCGTACCCGCGCCGCCCGTGAACACCGTGGTCAGGACGTTGAAGGTGACCGCACCCGCCGCCCGCGCCGGGTTCTTGCCCCACTCGTCCCAGGCGACCAGCGCCTTGCCGGTCTCCTTCATCGCCGTGCGCGAGTCACGGATCCAGCCCGGCAGGTCCTTGTCGTCCGCCAGCCAGAACGCCGTACCCACACCCGGCATCGAGGTGATGACCAGACCGGTGGCCAGCTTCGCCAGGCCCGTCCAGGCCTGGCCCGCCTTGTCCCAGCCGTCCACGCCCACCAGCGTGCCGAGGCCGCGGATCGTGCCCCAGATGCCGTCGACGATCAGGCCGTCCCAGACGAAGGACTTCGCCCAGTGGCCGATCTCGTACCAGCGGTGGGTCTCCTCCAGCTGCGAACCCCACGGCAGGTCCTGCGCCTTGTTGAGGTCCTCGCCCTTGTACCCGTACATGTTCGCGCCGTGCGAGCCGTCGTCGGCCGTCAGCGGCGGCGCGCAGTACAGCGCGCGGATCTTGTTCGCACAGGTCCGCTCGGCGGCCCAGAAGGCCGAGACCGCCGCGTTGACGTCGTGGATCAGATCGTTGTTCTCATCGATCTTGTCCCCGTCGTCCTTCCAGTGCTCGTCCCCGCTGATCTTGTTGGAGAACGTCGTGGCCTTCGACTGGAGTTCCTTCAGCCGCGCCACGATCGGCCGCGCCTCGGTGATGTACTCGCCCAGCGCCTTCGCCGCCGACTCCAGCTGGTCGGCGAAGAAGTCGCTGTCCGTCTTGACGGGCTTGGTCGTCGCGAACAGCTGCGCCGCCTCGGGCGCCGAATAGAACGCCGACAGGCCCTGGAACTCGGAGTCGACGTTCGAGCCCGCGTCGCGGAAGGTCCCCGCCGCGGTCGTGATCGCCGTCTTGTCCTGCTCCAGCAAGTCGAGGTCACCCGTGAACTGCGGGATCGTGCACGGGTTGATCGGTACGTGGTCCGTCACTTCTGCCCCGCCCCCGGGAGGTCGACCTTCGGCTCCTTCAGCGCCTCGCGCTGCGCGTTCGCCGCCTGCTCCAAGTTGCCCTGTACGTAGGCCGTCGTGGCGTTGATCACGCCGTTGATCGAGGCCTCCGTACGCGCCCCGATGTACGCCAGCCGGTACTCGTGGGAGTGCATGAGCTCGCCGAGCGCACCGGCGATCGGGCCCATCCCCCCGCCCTCACCGCCCGTGCCGCCGCCCGGAGTCACCGTGCCGGCGTGCTTCGCCGCCTCCGGCAGCTCCGTCTGGAGCGACGTGCCCGCCTTCTGGAAGCCTTCCGCGGCGGTGACCGTCTTGTTGACGACCCCCTGCACACCGGACGGCTTGATGTCCCAGCCCATGCCCTACCCCCGTGTCCCCGTGTCCCCGTATCGCGCGAACGGCTTCGGCGTCAGCCGATGTTGTCCACCGCCGCCTTGGCCTTGGCGAGCGTGGCCTGCGCGGTGGTGTCGTTCTGCTCCAGCGTGGTGCGCACGAGGCGGATGATGTCCCGTACCTCGTTCGCCGCCTTGTTCCAGCGGATTTCCTTGCCGTGGTATTCGTCCGAAACCCCGTCGGCGGTGAACTCGGACATCGCCGCCTTCACCGCCGCGTCGCGGTCGCCGAGCACCCGCTCCAGCTGGCCGATGATGCCGGCGAGGCCGCCCTGCACCTCGACGGAGGCGGAGACGTCGTACGACGTGCGGTCCAGGTTCTGTCCCATGTTTCCAATCCCCCCGGGATCAGCGCGCGCCGAAGCGCGCGGCGTCGAAGTTCGCGGAGCCCATGTTCTGGTGGGCGTTGTCGCCCTGCTCCTGGTCACCGCTGGTGAACGAGGTGTTCATCCCGGTCTGACCGCCGATGATCGCGCGCAGCGAGGCGTTCAGCTCCGCCGTGATCGCGTCCGAACGCCGCTTGAACGAGTCGAAGGCGGCCCGGCCCGTTCCGTTGAACTTGCCCTCCAGCGGGTCCGCCGCGGCGACCAGCAGCCTGATCAGCGTGCCCAGGTCCTCGCTGGAGCCGCCCGTGGCCTTGCCCAGTTCGGACAGCGTGGTGCTGCCCATGTCGAACTTCATTCACCCACCCCTGACGTGTCGTTGCATCACTCGTCTGCGTACCTGTCTACCGAAGGGACGTTGCGAACACAAACACGGTTTCAACCAGCCGCCACCTCTGGCTGAAAACCGCCCCTGGCCGATACGTGGCCCCGCCCGCGCCCGACGCCTGCCGTGCCCGCGTACGGGTCCTCGTGTCAGGTCATCCAGCGGTCGGGCCGGGCCGCCGCGCGGGAGGTCCGGGAGCGGACCGCCTGGGCGTCCAGCAGCGCGGAGGCCTCGGCGGACGCCCGCAGCCGGGCGGTGACCGTGCCGTTCGCGCCGGTGTCCACATGCACGTCGGCCACGCCCCGGGCGCGCTCCCAGGGGCCCTGGGAAAGGCGCACGCTCTGCACCTTCGCGTGCGGAACGATCTCCGTACGCCGGCACAGCCGGCCGCGCCGCGCCGCGAACAGCTCCGCCGAAACGGCCAGGCCATAGCCCTTCCACCACACCGGAACCACCCACCGCGAGCCCGCGCGCGGGGACGGGCTGAAGGCCAGGGCCGCCAGGTCCGCGCCCGGCAGCACGCGGGCGATCACGGCGTGGGCGGCGGCCCGGGTGGCGACCGGGACCAGCACCCCGTTCTTCGAGCCCGCCACGGCCAGCTCCACCCGCACCCAGCCGCGCCGCCGCCACAGCAGCGGCTCCACGATCCGTACGGTCTGCACGCGCCCCGGCGGGACGGTCTCGTGGGCCCGGTCCAGCAGCCCGTGGTCCAGGCGCAGCCCGTCGGGGGACTCGGCGACCGTCCAGTCGTACTCGGCGAGGAAGCGGCCCAGGCTGCCGGTCCACACCGCGCCCAGCAGCGGCACCAGGATGGCCACCGCCGCCCAGAGGTTGTCGCTGAGCCGCCACACGACCACCGGGGCGACGAGCCCGCCCGCCAGCGCGGCCCACACGCCGAGGCTGAGCAGCATGGAGACGACCAGGTCCCGCACCGGCACCCGCAGCAGCTCCCGCTGCGGGGCCTCGCCGAGCACGGCCGCCTCCGCCGGGGCGAAACCGGCCGCCCGGGCCAGCAGCTCGGCGCGCAGCGCGACGGCGTCCCGCTCGCCGAGGAAGGCCAGCTCGTCCTTCTCCTCGGTGCCGATGACGTCGAGCCGGAGCTTCGCGACGCCCGCGAGCCGGGCCAGCATCGGGCGGGTGACGTCCACCGCCTGGATGCGGTCGAGGCGGATGTGGGCGGTGCGGCGGAAGAGCAGGCCGGTGCGGATGCGGAGCTCGGTGTCGGTGACGGAGTAGTGGGTGAACCACCAGCTGAGCAGGCCGTACGTGCCGAAGACGAGGACCAGCGCGGCCAGCGCGAGCAGGCGCAGCCCGACGGGGTACGAGCGGACCCACTCCTGGGCCCGGTCGCCCTGCTGGAGCACCAGCCCCACGGTGGCGGCGATCGGCACCCACGCCCGCCGCAACGGGGTCAGCA